>CAZTMN010000001.1:0-99138 GCA_964615275.1 uncultured Beijerinckia sp.
GCCTGTAACCGCCGCATATCCGATCATCGGCGGAAACGCGCCCGCAGCACCGCCTATCACGATATTTTGCGGCGTCCAGCGCTTCAGCCACATGGTGTAGATGACAGCGTAGAAAAATATGGTAAAGGCGAGGAAAGCCCCCGCGAACCAGTTCGCGACAACGCCCAAGGTCAGCACCGAGAGCACCGACAAAACCAGCCCAAACGCCAGCGCCGCATCCGCGCCGACACGGCCCGCCGGAATCGGCCGCGCCCGGGTACGGCTCATGACGGCATCGATATCGGCGTCATACCACATGTTGAGCGCACCCGAGGCGCCCGCTCCAACGGCAATGGCGAGGATCGAGGAACCGGCAAGAATGGGGTGCAGCGCCCCCGGAGCGATCAGCATACCGGTCAGCGCTGTGAAAATCACCAGCGACATAACGCGTGGTTTCAGCAGCGAGAAATAATCCCCGGGATCAGCCAGCGACAATTCCGGCGCGCCCGCTACCCGGCTGTGCTGTTCCGCCAAACTCATATGCGCCACCTCTGATACAATATTGTTCTCGTCCCGGATCAAACATCAACGATCACGAACGGACAGCGTCCAATGTTTCGCACAATTCCTGCCGTAACACAGCCGCAGGATTTCATCACTTCGCGGATTGCTGCTCAATCACAATAAGCGAAACCCGCACAATAGGCGAAACCCGGCGGACGTTCCGCCGGGCCCCGGACCCTAGTGATGGCTGCTTGGCGCGATGCGCGGCAGCGTCTCGTATTGGTGGAACGGAGGCGGAGAGGGCAGCGTCCATTCCAGCGTCGTTGCCCCCGCGCCCCACGGATTGTCTCCTGCAGCAACCTTTTTAGAGAAGGCGTCCCATACGATGTAGAAGAACAGGAACACGCTGATGCCGGAAATGTAGGCGCCCCAGGACGAAATCTGGTTCCACAGCAGGAATACGTCCGGATAATCGACGTAACGGCGCGGCATGCCCGCCAGTCCAAGGAAGTGCTGCGGGAAGAACGTCAGGTTGACGCCAACGAACATCATCCAGAAGTGCCAGTGCCCGAGCTTCTCATTGTACATGTACCCGCTCATCTTCGGGAACCAGTAGTAGAATGCGGCGAATATGGAGAAGACAGCGCCCAGCGACAGCACGTAGTGGAAGTGCGCGACGACGTAATAGGTTTCGTGCAACTGCCGGTCGATGCCTGCGTTCGCCAGCACGACCCCGGTGACCCCGCCAACGGTAAACAGGAAGATGAAGCCGATCGCCCAGACCATAGGCACCCGGAACTGGATCGAACCGCCCCACATGGTTGCAATCCAGGAGAAAATCTTCACCCCGGTCGGCACGGCAATCACCATCGTCGCAAACACGAAGTAGCGCTGCGTGTTGAGCGACAGGCCAACCGTGTACATGTGGTGGGCCCAAACGATGAAGCCAACGAAACCGATCGCAACCATCGCATAGGCCATGCCGAGATAGCCGAACACCGGCTTCTTCGAGAAAGTCGAAACGATGTGGCTGATGATGCCAAAACCCGGAAGGATCAGGATGTAGACTTCCGGATGGGCAAAGAACCAAAACAGATGCTGGAACAGGATTGGATCGCCGCCACCTGCGGGGTCAAAGAAGGTCGTACCGAAATTGCGGTCGGTCAGCAGCATGGTGATGGCGCCCGCAAACACCGGCAGCGACAACACCAACAGGAACGTGGTGACCAGCAGCGACCAGGCGAATAGCGGCATCTTGTGCAACGTCATTCCCGGTGCACGCATGTTGAAAATGGTCGTAATGAAGTTGATCGACCCAAGGATCGACGAGGCGCCGGCAACATGCATCGACAGAATGATGAAATCCATCGCCGGGCCGGGGTTGCCAGCGTTACCCGACAGCGGAGGATACATGACCCAGCCGCCGGCAAAGGCATTCATACCGGGAGCGCCCTCGACGAACATCGAGATAATCAGCAGAAGAAACGCCGCGGGCAGCAGCCAGAACGAGATATTGTTCATTCGCGGGAACGCCATGTCCGGCGCACCTATCATCAGCGGCATGAACCAGTTACCGAAGCCGCCAATCAGCGCCGGCATCACCAGGAAAAAGATCATGATGACGCCATGAGCGGTTATGAACGCGTTATACATGTTCTTGGCGGCGTCGGCGGAATTGTCGCCGGCCAGTATCTGGGAAATCCAGGGAAATACACCAAGTCCGGTTCCACCAAGTTCGGCACGGATGGCGATCGACATTACCGTACCGATAATGCCCGCAACGATCGCAAATATTATATAGAGTGTGCCGATATCCTTGTGGTTGGTCGAATACATCCAACGCCGCCAGCCGGTCGGATTGTGATGGGCATGGTCGTCGTGGTGGGCGTGTGCTTCGGTGGCCATTTGTCCGTCCTTGAATATTCAGTTCCTGTACTTTCGCCGCCTTCAGGCGGGGACAAGAAAGGTTATTGCGCCGGGGCCGCCAGAGCGAACCGCACTTTCGCGGGGGCAGCGGCGAACTTCTTTTTCGCTTCCACCAGCCACTGCTTGTATTTTTCTTCGCTTACAACCCGGATGACGACCGGCATGTAAGCGTGATCCTTACCGCAAAGCTTCGAACACTGGCCGTAGTAGACGCCTTCTTTCTCAGCCTTGAAATGAACCTCGTTCAGTCGTCCGGGGACAGCATCGATACGAATGCCGAAATTCGGAATGATGAAACTGTGGATGATGCCGACCACATCCGCGGTAACCTGGACGCGGATCCGCTTGTTGACCGGGACAACCGCTTCATTGTCGACGTCCAGAAGCCGCAGCTTCCCTTTCGGCAGGTTTTCCTGGTCCAGCAGGCGGCTGGTGAATTCAAAGCCGCCGCCCTCTTCCTTCGGATAGGTCCAAGTCCAGGCCCAGGAGGCGTTTCCGGTCACCTTGATCGTATGATCGGCTTTCGGAATTACCAGCTGCTGGGTCAGCAGCGGGAACGAAAACGCAGCAATAAACAAAAGGATCATGATGGGCACCACCGTCCAGGCGACTTCCAGCCCTGCGTGGTGGGTGGTTTTGGACGGCTCCGGATTGGCCGATTCCTTGAATTTGTTCATGACGATCAACAACAGGATCAGCACAAACAGCGAGATAACCGTGATGATCGGAAGCAGGATCGCATCGTGAAAGAAATTCATGTCGCGCGCCTGGGCTGTGACTGGCTCCGGCAAACCCATTTGGCCGGGCTTCGCCAATCCCACGAATTGCGCTTGCGCCGCTGTCGCCCCCGTCAACAAGTTGGCCACCAACCCGCCGGCCAGCCAATTCCGTGAGGTGAATCTGAAAAAAGTCATCCGATCCCGTCCTGCCTGGCGCACGATGGCGCCGCCTGATATCCAGTACCTACAAGTTCCCTGTCGGGGCCACCCCACAGCTGGCTGACTACCACAATTGACGCTGGATTCGACGCAAAACGCCATACCCCAATCGCTCAACCGGCAATAATATCCCGGTTCGAAGTTGCCGCTACCGTCAGCTCCCCGAGCATCCGCGGACAGGCTATCGACACACCCTGCCCACGATGCAATATTTCGACCGTTCCAACCATAAAGCCGTCTGAGGTGCAACGTTTACAAGGTCGCATCCCAGTGCGGCATAAGGGCGCGAGAATGTCGCAGCTCAAAACTAGCACAATTCGCCGCCAGCTCGCAGCGCGTTACGCCGTATTGCCCGTATTTTGCCATCCCGGTTTGCTCAAAGCTGTGGATGCTTTACGCCTGCGGGCAAGGCTCGATCAGTTTATGATGCAAGCGAAATAACTGATTCGGCAGGTCCGGGAGGGCTGAATGTGCAACCATTCGCGCCGATTGCGACCAGATCGCGGCGCGCGGAAACTTTGGCCACGTGCTCTGCATGTGCCGCATGGGTTTGCACCACGCGGCGTTCGGAGCAGGCGATGACCTTGCTTGACGAGCCGGAACGCACGTCGGCGTGACTTGGGACAGCCCTGTACTGTGGCGGTTGCGGAGCAAACACAACTGAGGCGCAAATGACTGAAAAAAAATATAAAACAGATCGCCTGAGGCGGCCGAAATCGTGCATGGCCGCCGCTTTCGTGGCGCTGGCCTGCCTGGCGGGCGCCTCGTTCCCCTCGTCGACCATGGCCCAGGCCAAGATAAAAGGCAAGTTTGGCTTCTGGGAAATGCGCTGCGAGACGCCGCCTGGCTCCAGCCGTGAGCAATGTGCGCTGATGCAGTCGGTGGCGGCCGAGGACAAGCCGAACATGAATCTGGTGGTCATTGCGATCAAGGCCGCCGACGGCAAATCCCGGTTGCTGCGGGTCGTCGCGCCGCTTGGCGTCCTGCTGCCGGCGGGCCTCGGGCTCAATATCGACAAAACAGACAAGGGGCGCGCGGGATTTGTCCGCTGCCTGCCCTCCGGCTGCGTCGCGGAGGTCGTTATGGACGACAAGCTGCTGAACGAACTGGGCGCCGGCAAGACCGCGACGTTTATCGTGTTTGAAACGCCGGAACAGGGGATCGGCATTCCCCTGACCCTGAAGGGCTTCAAGGACGGATTCGGAAAACTGCCCTAGGCCCCATTGCATCTTGCCGGAATGGCAGCCGGCAGATGTTTTCTTGTGAGCGATATCGGTATAAAAACAGAGCAGTTTACAGATCGCCCGAACCGGCTCCTCACGCGATAGGGTGAGCGGGACACGGCGAAGGAGTACCCAGATGCGTAGAGTTTCATTGCCTGACTCCTGTGGGCGGATCATGTCCGCAGCAGCGGTTTTTGCCGGACAGGCCCTTCGCGCGCAGCGCCGATATCTGAACAGGACAGGCGTTGTCCTGGCTGCGGCCGGATCGCTGCTGGTGGCCGGTTGCTCGACCGGTCCCGACAATGATCCAGGAAATACGTTCGGCAATTTGCTGGCTTTCAATTCGACCAAGGCGCCCCCGGTGCCCGATACCGGCAAGAAAAAGCCGATCCTCGACATTTTTTGCCCGGTCGTTGACGTCAAAGAAGGCGGCGCGGCGCATCGTGTGTATTCCGGCCGGGGCGCGAGCAATCAGGACGTTCGTTACCAGTTCTCAATCGGTCAGACCGCGCGCGAATGCACCATTGTGAATGGGCAATTGGGGATCCGGGTCGGCGTGGAGGGCAAGGTACTGCTTGGCCCGGCGGGTTCGCCGTCGACGTTCAATGTACCGATATCCATTGCAGTGCGCGAAGAAGCCACCCTGCAAATGCTCGTCTCGAAGAACTACCAGGTGTCCGTGACGATCCCCCCTGATTCGCCGCACGCGACATTTTCGGTCGTGTCGGAGATGCTGGTCGTGCCGCTCCGGCGCAAGGAATCCAATGAGGATTATTTGATTATTGTGGGCTTTGAAAAGCCCAAGGCAAAACCGCGGAAACGGCGACGGATCAGCCGCCGGCGCCGATAGCGCCAACCTTTCCAGCCTCAGGCCATTCCGGTAGTCTCGAATTTGCACAACCACGGCGCCCTCGGCGGTTGACTCGAGCCGGTGCGCGCGTATCCTTGCATCGTCAGAAATTCTTCCTGCGGGAGAGTCTGGATTCGGCCTTGCCGACATCCGGCGCCGAAGGCGCAACCGCCCCGGAAACGCTCAGGCAAACGGACCGCGTGGAAGTTGACACTCTGGAAAGCGGTGCCGCCAGGATGAAATCCGGGCAGGCATCCACCGACGGGCGTAACCGCGTCGCACCACATGCAACGCGGGAAATCTCTCAGGTCACCGGACAGAGGGGGCGCGAGCAGTCAAGGGTCATGTCCCTTTGCTGATTCGCAGTGACCCCTGTGACCGGAACACCGATGAGCAAACCAGCTTGCGATAACTTGTTACAAACCCCGCTCTACGGCGCGCATGTCGCCGCCGGCGCGCGCATGGTGCCGTTCGCGGGTTATTCCATGCCGGTACAATATTCCGAAGGTATTATTGCCGAGCATATGTGGACCCGCCAAAGCGCCGGCCTGTTCGACGTCTCGCACATGGGGCAGGCGGTCCTCATTTCAAAAGACCGTAAGCACGAAACCGTCGCTGCCGCGTTCGAGAAGCTTGTACCGGCGGATATTCTCAACCTCGTTCCAGGTCAGCAACGATACACCCAGCTGTTGACACCCGATGGCGGCATTTTCGACGATCTCATGGTTCACCGTCCCGCGAATACCGAACATTCCGGGGGATTGTTTTTGATTGTCAATGCTGCACGCAAAACCGAGGATTTCTCGCTGATCGAAGCTGCGCTGGATGAGGGGCTTGAACTGGCGAGGCGGCCCGAAAACGCACTCCTTGCCTTGCAGGGACCTATGGCGGCTTCCGTCCTCTCCATCCTCGACCCCGGCGCCGAAACCCAGCGCTTTATGACCGCCCGCCTGACTACACTGGCCGAAGTGGAATGCCTCGTCACGCGTTCCGGTTATACCGGCGAAGATGGTTTCGAAATCAGCGTCGACGCTGAAGACGCCGAACATCTCTGGCAATCCTTGTGTGACGACGAACGGGTCAAGCCGATTGGGCTAGGCGCGCGCGATTCCCTGCGGCTGGAGGCAGGCTTGTGTCTTTACGGCCACGACATCGACGAAACGACATCGCCGGTGGAAGCGGGATTGCAATGGTCGGTCCAGAAACGCCGGCGCGAGAGCGGCGGTTTTCCGGGCGCCAGCCGCATTCTGCACGAGTTGAAGGACGGGCCCGCACTAAAGCGGATCGGTCTCCTGCTCGATGGCCGGCAACCGGCACGCGAAGGCGCGCAAATCTCAACGCTGGATGGCCAGGTCATCGGCAACGTCACGTCCGGCGGCTTTTCGCCGGTGCTGCAGCGCCCGATCGCCATGGGCTACGTCAAGGCTGCCCAAGCGAATAATGATGCCGACCTAACAATAACGGTCCGCGGAAAGGCGCTGCCCGCAAGAGTGGCGCCGATGCCGTTTGTTGCAACCAATTACTACAAGCCCTGAGCGCGAAACCAGAAAGGTATCCTATGGCCGGTGAACGATTTAGCAGCGATCATGAATTCGTCCGCCTCGATGGCGAGGAGGGGCTTGTCGGCATCAGTGACTATGCCCAGGAACAATTGGGCGATGTCGTGTTTGTCGAACTTCCCGAAACAGGCAAGACCTTCGCGAAGGGCGACCAGGTCGCGGTCGTTGAAAGCGTCAAGGCCGCCAGCGAAATTTACATGCCCGTCGATGGTGAAATTATCGGCGTCAACAGCGACCTGGATGATGAACCCGGCATCGTCAATTCCGACCCGCTCGGCAAAGGCTGGTTCTTCCGTATCCGCGTTACCGACAAATCGCAATTTGACGCGCTGATGGACGAAAACGCCTATACGCAATTCCTGGAAACGCTGGAGTAATCGCCATGCGGTATCTGCCCCACACGGACGAAGAACGGCAACTGATGCTGCAGCGTATTGGCGTAGCCGGCATCGACGACCTGTTTGCCTGTATCCCTGCGTCCAGGCGCCTGAAGGCCGGCCTTGATCTGCCACGGCACAAGGGCGAACAGGAAGTCGAGCGCATATTGTCTTCCTATTCGGCGCAAAACATGCCGGCCGGATCGGGGCCGTTTTTCATCGGCGCCGGCGCCTACAAGCATCACGTGCCCGCCAGCGTCGATCATCTCATCCAGCGTTCGGAATTTCTGACCAGCTACACGCCGTATCAGCCGGAAATATCCCAGGGCACCCTGCAGATACTGTTTGAATTCCAGACGCAGGTCGCCAATCTCACGGGCATGGAGATCGCCAACGCATCCATGTACGACGGCTCGACCGGTTGCATGGAAGCTGTTCTGATGGCGCACCGGATCACGCGCCGCCACAAGGCCATCGTGTCGGGCGGCCTGCACCCGCAGTGCGCCGATGTCGTGCAAGACATGTCGGCAATGGCCAACGTTCAGATCGAACGGCTGGCGCCCGATGTAACGGCAAACGAGGACATTACTGCATCGATCGATGCGCAGACTTCATGCGTTGTGGTCCAATATCCCGATTTCTACGGCAATTTGCGCGACCTGAGCGTTATCGCCGACAAGTGCCACGAGAACGGAGCGCTGTTGATCGCAGTATTTACCGAAGCAGTATCACTTGGTCTGATCGAACCGCCCGGCGCAATGGGCGCGGATATCGTTGTCGGCGAAGGCCAGTCGATTGGCAACGGCCTCAACTTCGGTGGTCCATACCTCGGATTGTTTGCAACCCGGCAGAAATATCTGCGCCAGATGCCGGGCCGCATTGCCGGACAAACCCTCGACGCCGATCACGAGCGCGGATATGTCCTGACCCTGTCGACCCGCGAACAACACATCCGCCGCGAAAAGGCCACGTCGAACATTTGCACCAATTCTGGTCTCTGCGCCCTCGCCTTTTCCATCCACATGTCGCTGCTCGGCGAAAAAGGCTTGCGGCAACTGGCGCGCGTCAACCACGCCAACGCGGTTAAACTGGCGGACATGCTGGCCGGCATCGATCGCGTCGAAGTATTGAACAGCACGTTCTTCAACGAATTCACCATTCGCGTGCCGGGCGATGCAGCAGGCGTGATCGAGAAGCTTGCCGGCAAGGGGGTGCTTGGCGGAGTGCCGGTTTCGCGTCTGTTGCCGGGCGCCGGACTTGACGATCTGATCGTCGTGGCCGCAACGGAAGTGAACACAGATCAAGACCGGCAGGCGCTGCTGGATGGCTTGAAGGAGGCGCTTTGATGCTCAACAACCAGGGTCGCCCGACACAGCCGGATGCCGAAACGCAAGACGCGCCCACGCCCGTCAAGACGTTTACCGGTCATCGCGGCCTTCAAATGCACGAAGGGCTGATTTTCGAGACCGGACGCCAGGACGTAACCGGCATCGACATCGAAGAACCGGATGATTTTTCGCCGCGGCTCGGAACCATGCAGCGCAAGGCGCCGATCGACCTGCCGGGCCTCAGCGAACCCGAAGCCGTGCGCCATTACGTGCGCCTGTCGCAGAAGAACTACGCCATTGACGCGGGACTCTATCCGCTCGGGTCCTGCACGATGAAGCACAACCCGCGCCTCAATGAAAAAATGGCGAGGCTTCCCGGACTGTCCGACATACATCCTCTGCAACCGCAATCGACCGTACCCGGCGCATTGTCGTTGATCGAAGAACTCGGCCGATGGCTGATGACCATCACCGGCATGGAGGCCGTTGCCATGTCGCCAAAGGCGGGAGCCCACGGCGAGGCCTGCGGCATGATGGCCATCAAGGCAGCCATTGAAGCACGCGGCGAAGGTGCGACCCGGACAGTCGTGCTGGTCCCCGAAAGCGCCCATGGCACCAACCCGGCGACGGCGGCGCTGGTCGGCTATTCTGTGCGATCTATACGGGCCGACGATAGCGGTACGGTGCGCGTTGCAGATGTGAAGGCAGCGCTCGGCCCCGATGTCGCGGCGATAATGCTGACCAACCCAAACACCTGCGGACTGTTCGAACCGGACATTGTCGAAATTGCCGAAGCCGTGCACGAGGCCGGCGGCTACTTTTACTGCGACGGCGCCAACCTGAATGCCATCATGGGCAAGGTACGTCCCGGCGACCTTGGCGTGGACGCCATGCACATCAATCTGCACAAGACGTTTTCAACGCCGCACGGCGGTGGCGGCCCCGGCGCTGGCCCGGTCGTGCTGTCCGGAGCGCTTGCGCCCTACGCACCGGTTCCCTTCATTGCCGGCGCAAAGCTGGTTGAACACGCCGGTGGCAGCGAAAGTTTCGGGCGCATGAGCGCGTTCCACGGGCAAATGGGGATGTTCGTTCGTGCCCTGACGTACATGCTCTCGCACGGCGGCGATGGCCTGCAGAGGGCTTCTGAGGATGCCGTGCTCAATGCCAATTATCTGCGCGTATGCCTGAAAGATGTGATGTCGGGACCGTTTGCCGAGCAGCCCTGCATGCATGAAGCCCTGTTCGACGACAACTGGCTGAAAGGCACCGGCGTCACGACCCTTGATTTCGCCAAGGCCATGATCGACGAGGGCTATCACCCGATGACCATGTATTTTCCACTGGTCGTCCATGGCGCAATGCTGATCGAACCGACGGAATCCGAAACGCTGGCTTCGCTCGACCTGTTCATCATGACATTGCGCGATCTCGCCTTCCGCGCCAAACGCGGCGCAGCAGAAGACTTCAAGCAGGCACCCCAATTGGCCCCCCTGCGCAGGCTTGATGAGACGCGCGCCGCACGTCAACCCATATTGCGCTGGACCAAACCCGCACCGATCGAAGTGGATGCCGTCGCGGCGGAATAGCGCGATACGCAAAGGATTCCGCTGGAACTCGCTGCGGGCCGATCGTCCTGCAGCCGGAAAAGGAATGCGTCATGCCCGACTATGTTCCAACCTATCGCCTGACCCACGAAGCCACGATGAAGATGCTGGCGGCAGGCGTAAACAAGGCCGACGAACTGGGTGTCAAAATCGCTCTCGCCGTCTGCGACCAGTCGTGTTCGTTAATTGGCTATCTGGTGATGGATGGCGCACGTCATTTCGCCGGCCGCACGACAACCAAGAAGGCGGCTACGGCGGCCTCGCAACGGCTGCCAACAGGTTATGCGGAAGAAGCGCGGGTGCTCAGCATGCAAATTCGCATGGATGGCGAATTCACCAACGTGCGCGGCGGATTTCCCATCATCGTCGAGGGGCAGGTAATCGGCGGCATTGGCGCCGGCGGCGCTTCCCAGGATGAAGATGTCGAAGTCGCAAAGGCCGCCCTGGCAGCGTTGAACCTGTAGGTTGCGCGTGCAGCCGGCCCGGCGGCCATACGGCGGGATGTATCAAATCAATATTCGAATTGTCCGCGCCGCAATTCCGGTGACCGAGAAACGGCCAGCGCCAACAACAGGCACAACAGCGCCAGTAACGCCCCCATGATGTAAAACCCGTTCGCCAGGCCGAAAAACTGGACTATCATCCCCATGACAAACGGCGTTACGATGGATGAAAGGCGATTGTTGGTAACCCGCAGGCCAACCATTTGCCCCTGTTGTTCGCGCGGGACAGCCAATGCCTGCATCGAAAACATCAACGGCTGGACAATACCTTCGAAGCAGCGGCGAAAACAATGAGCCACCGCCAGCAGTGCGAAAACACCGCCCAGCAACGGCGTAATCCCCAGCAGGAGGATTGACGCTAGCGTCAATGCAATCATGAGCCAGGGAATGGCAAACAGCCTGGCAATGCGACCGGAAACCAGCGACCCCAATCCGTTGCACATTTCCGCCATGGAAAACATGACGCCGATGAGCGTGCCGGCAAATCCAACTTCTTGCAGGTAGACGATCAGAAATGAGCTTTCCGCTGCAGTGGTTGCGTGCCTGGTGAAGGATATTGCCAGCGTGAAAACCACGGCCGGCAACACGATCAGACGAAAAGAGCCGGTGTAGTCAGAGAGCCTCGGCAAGGCTTCACGCCATTTCAGGCGGCCAAAGGTCTCCGTGACCGGCTGCTTTTCCAGGCGCGTGATCGCCACGAACAGGCAGCACGCCCAAAAAGCAAGGCCAAGGAATGATATCGACGGTCCGGTAAAGTCCCAAAGCAGCCCCATGATCAAAGGCGCCGTAATATTCCCGATCCGCGTCCAGAAACTGAATATGCCGATTTTTTCCGGATCACCGCCCGATATCTGGGAAATTATGGTCTGCGCCCCGATCCACGACATGTTCGCAGCAAAACCAATCAGCATCTGCATCAGGATCATGAGCGGAAACCACGGCAGCCAGGGATACAGCGCGGCAAGGGAAGCGGTGGCGGCGGCAAAAAACAGCATCACCCGCCGCACGCCCAGGCGGTCCATCAGCGCCCCGCCATGAATGGCCAGGAACAGTGTCAGCAACGACCGGGCGCTGACCAGTGCGCCGATTTGCGCCGGGGACGCACCCTGAAGCACGGCCCAAAGCGGCACCACCATGGTCAGCATCTCCGCCTGACCCATGCTGAACAGACCGACAAGATAGGATGCCCGCATATTGGCGTGGCTGGCCGACATGCGCGGCGCGCGGCGCTGGGTAATTTGCGAACCTGGTTCCGGTGTTGTTGGCTTGGACGGGAACAAAATACCATCCTGTGCGGAGAACAAGAGCGTTATGGCTTTCATAGACCGGTTGCCGCGTCAAGAAACGGACCACCTCCCCCGGGCCGCCTTCCCCGACCTTGCATCCCGACGGCTGAAATGCGAGTTTCGAGGAAAGCTTTTGTGCGTCAACCAAATGCAATTGGCCCGCGCAAAGGGCAAACCAAAGAGGAGGGAGAAACATGACAACGTGCATCCGGTCAATTGGCACGGGCTTGCTTGCCGGGGGATTCGCCGCCGCGCTAGCCGCCGCACCTGCGCTGGCTCAAAGCTCCGTCGAGAAATTCTACAAGGGCAAAAAGATTATCATGCTGATCGGTTCGACACCGGGCGGCGGCTACGACACCTATTCGCGGTTGATTTCCCGGCACATGGGTCGTTTCATCCCCGGCAAACCGACATTCATCAATCAAAACAAGAACGGCGCCGGCTCGATTATCGCGATCAACTACGCGGTCAACCGGATGCCGAATGACGGCACGGTCATAATTGGCGCCCAGCGCAACGCCGCGATGGTGCAAATTCTTGGCAAGCGCGGACCGAAATTCGTCGCAAAGGATCTGCACTGGCTCGGCTCATTGGCAACCGAGGCCGGGGTTTGCGTCGTAACCAAGCGCAGCGGGATAAGGCATTTTTCGGACCTGTTCACCAAGCATGTGTTGATGGCCGGGTTTGGCCCGAACGACTCCGAATTGCAGCCGGCGATGTTCAACAACACGCTCGGAACGCGGTTCAAGATCATCGCCGGATACCCTGGCTCGCCGCTGGCGCATCTGGCGGTGCAACGTGGTGAGGCGGACGGCATGTGCCAGTCGTGGTCGTCGTTCAAGGCCTTGGCGGGAAAATATTACACCGACGGCCACATGCTTCCGGTCGTGCAGATGGGCCTGCGCAAATCGCCCGAACTGACCAAGATGGGCGTGCCCACTGTGTTCGAATTCATAGAAAAGCAACGCATGCCCAAGGGCTTCACGGTCGATGAAGTCAAAACCATGTATGAAATGGTATTTGCCGCCAAGGACATGGGCCGCCCGTTTGCACTGGCCCCCAAGGTGCCGAAGGAACGCGTTGCTGCATTGCGCAAGGCTTTTAACGACATGGTCAAGGACAAGGAATTCCTGGCTGATGCGAAGAAGCAGAACCGCGAAGTAGACGTGGTCACCGGCGTCGAAATACAAAACACCATCAACAGGCTGTCGAAAGCGCCAAAAGCCCTACTGGCCAAGCTCGAAGACGTGCAACGCTACAAGGGCGTCAAGCAGAAGGCCGTGATCAAATACGTCAAGCACACCGGCAAGGTCAGCGCAACGAAGCGTGGCGGACGCCGCATCGAATTCATGCACAACGGCAAGAAGATGAAGGTGCGCGTCTCCGGCCGCAAAACCGCCATCACAGTCGGTGGCAAAAAGGCCAAACGCAAGGCGATCAAGATCGGCATGACCTGCACGTTCAACTATCCGGGCAACAACACCCAGGCCAAGAATATCGACTGCAAGTCGTAATTCATTCCCGGGCATTACCAAATCGCAAAAGGCGCGAAGCAATTCGCGCCTTTTTGTCGCCCGCGCAGTCCAATTGGACACGTTCACATTGTAATCAATCTGGCAACCGGTCGTTCATCATACGCAGATGAGCCATTTGACCAAACAGCAGGGTTCCCGCATGTAGTGGAGCGTTTGGATAGATAAATAGCGGCAATCCGGGCTCGCGCCAGTTTCGCGAGGGTTGGCATGAAAAAAGAATCGCAATCCAAGGACGCTTCACTAACTGCTCGCTTGATCGGCTTGGTCAGGCAATTCCTTCCCGATAAAAAGGCCGGGGTTGGCACCGTCCTGGCGCTTTCCATCGTCCCGCTGACGATTGGGACCGGCGTATCCATTGACCTTGGCCGGACATTGAACGCCAAGGGAAAGTTGCAGGCCGCATTGGATTCAGCCGTACTCTCCGGCGTCAAGACAGATACCACGACCCGGGATACATATGCCACCTCGCTGTTTGCATCGCAAACGTCCGGCATGGGAATTACCATTGGACCGCCGGCTTTTGTCACTAACAGCGACAAGAGTTACTCGGGAACCGTATCGGTGACGGTGCCCATGACATTGATGAAACTTGCCGGGAAGAACACTATCGACCTGACAATTCGCGCCAAGGCGAGTGCGCCAATCGTCGATGATTCCTGCGTCCTGACTTTGGGCAATGGAATTCCGGTCACGACCAATGCCCTGACCCTAAACGGCCCGTCAAACACCAATCTCACCGGTTGCAAACTGCGGTCCAACGCCAGCATGAAATGCAATGGCCATTCCGGCAACGCAGACGCCTCATACGCGGTCGGATCGGTCGACAACAAATGCCCCAGTCCCTACCCCAACTCGCCATCTGTAAAGGATGTGCACAAGGATTTGGCCAGCAAAATTTCGCCACAGTGCGGATCGACGTCGAACAATCTTACCTGGAGCGTCGGTGGACCGCCGCCTTCATCGCCGAACATGATCACAATCGTTAGCGGTGGGATTACCCATTATCACGTTTGCGGAAAACTGACGGTAAGCGGCACTGGCATTCTGCTGGGAAACGCAAGCGCCGATTCCGTCCTGGTAATCGAAAATGGTGATTTCGTGATCGGCAACAGCGCCGATGTAACGCTGACGCGCACCACACTCATCTTCATCGGATCGACCGGCAGCCACAAGCTGAAATTCCCCAATGGCGCCGGACACGCGGCAAGCTTGCACCTGACACCAGGGATGGACAAATCTAATCCCTGGGTCGGTGTTGGCATTTATCAGGACCCCAAACTCTCTTCAAATATCGATATATCCTGGGGACCGGGAGCAAATTTTTACGGCGACGGTGTACTCTATTTTCCCAATGCCGACATGACGATGTCCGGAAACGCCACCAGCGCAGGATCGAATTGCACCAAGCTGGTAACCAATACCTTGACCAGTAACGGCTCGGTCGCGTTCTCGCAGAACAACACCGGTTGCGAAAACATCGGCCTGAAACAATACGAGATACTTTCCTACCTCATGAATTGAACAAAAAAAGCCCGGTGCAACACCGGGCTTCACGATTCTCAGCTTGCGAGCATATTTCGCTCAACCTGTCTTGACGGGAAAATATTGTTGCAGCCAATCGCTAACCACGCTGCGCACCCTTGTATTGCTTTCCGCAAACATGAAATGATCGGTTTCAGCAAACAGGTGCAAGTCTGTCGGTTGCCCGGAGCGCTTGAACATTTCCACCGACTGTTCGGTCGGCGTCACCGAGTCCACAGAAGAGTGCAACAGCAGCAGCGCGTTTGGTGCGATATTGCCGACAACATCATCGGCGCGGAAATCATACATGCTTTGCGCAGTCTCGGCGGTAAATTCGTGGATCGAATTCTGCGCCAGGTTGGTCCGCAGATGCGGCGGGATCGGAACAATATCGTAGCGGTCAACCATAAGCGACTCGCCGGTTTCCTCGCGGTGCTTCTTTCCGCGCGCCAGCATGTCGGTAAATTTCTTCCATTTTTCCTCACCAGGATGCTGGCCACGAAACTTGCGCTCGCCATCGCCCCAGCCGCCAGAAGAAATGATCGCCTTGGCGCGATTGTCGACCCCGCCGGTATAAACCGCAACCGCGGCGCCGAAACTGGAGCCCAGCAAACCCAGCCTGTCCGGATCAACCTCCGGGCGGGTCTGCATATAGCTCATCGCGGCCCTTGTATCCTCGACCTGTTCCAGGCAGATCAGGTTGGCACGCTTGCCATCGCTCTCACCGCACCCGCGCATATCAAAACCGAGCGTGACATAGCCCCAGTCGGACAACATTTTGCAAGGCAGCTTGACATTGCTGGACGTGCGATTGCTGCCAAAGCCATGCAGGACCAAAATTGCCGGCCGCTTATCCCCGGCCTTGTAATCGTCAGGAATCGTAACGGTGCCCTTGATGTTCAGGTCGCCCGATTTGAATGTCACGTCTTCTTGCATTTCTTCCTCCCTGTCCTGCGATACGGCCAAATGCCGCCGTTTCCGATCCTTTACGCATTTTCCTATTGTCACGAAAGACCTCAACCGGTCTTTCTCAAACCGAACCGAATTTCTCCGGCGCAGCGACGCCCAAGCCCTTTGCCCGCTCGGCCAGGCTGGCGCACAACCGCGCACTCAGCAGGGTCCCGGCCTCCATTCGGTCGTCCAACACATTGGCCCCGCGCTCGCCCGGCATTCGAACCGGTTGCGCGTCGGCAAACCGCGGCATGGCTTTCACGACGTCTGCCAGCGCATTCACGTCGCTGACAAAACCCGTCGCATCGCGGAACTTGGCTATATCGATAACGATCAACAGCCCATTCGCGGAATGCCGCCGTTTGGCCCCGGCCGGAGCCTGTTCGGAAGTAATGGGATGGGCGCCCAGAACGCTCGCCAGAATTTCGATCATCAGCGAAAGGCCTGCCCCCTTTGCACCGCCGACCGGCAGCGAAATAGCCGCCTTCGAGGCATCGGTTGTCGGTTCGCCCTGCTTGTCGAGGGCATACCCCTCAGGCAGTGGGCGCTTTTCCAGCATGGCGGTCTTCAACCTGCCGCTCGACGCTATCGCCGTGGACATGTCAAAGACGATCGCCCCGGAGGGTCCGCCAGGGACACCGATCGCCAACGGCGATGTAGATACAGATTCCGCCCTTGTGCCGGGCCAGGCCATTAGCGGCATTCCGGCGGCCATGACAATCGCGGCAAAGCCATCGCGGGCTGCGCGGTCGGCGTAATAGCCGATCGCGCCGGTATGGGTCGTATTGTTGACCAGGCCCATCGATACGCCGAACTCGCTGGCGCGCTTCTGGGCTTCCTGCAACGCAATACACATGGCGACCAGCCCGGACGCCTTGTCCGCCTCGACGGCAAAGGCAGCCCCCGCGGCGTCGCGGATATTCAGTTCCGCCTTGGCGTTCATCTGCCCGCCAGCGATGAGATCCAGATACCGCGGCACCCGCTCGAGCCCGTGCGAAGACACATCCCGAAACTCTGCCCAACACAATACATCGGCGACCATCGCGCCGTGTTCGCCGGGCATTCCCGCAGCGGCAAACAGGTTTGAGGTGAACGCATGCAACTCGTCATAGCCTGCGAGAATATCATCGCTCATTCAACATGACTCCGGTGGCGCAGGCGCGCTGCCCTCAATGTACTTCAATTCAGCTCTTGGAAGCACGCTGTTCCAGTACCGGCTGCAAGGCGCGCAAATCATAGCCCGCATCTGCCGCCTGCTGGACTATTTCGCCAGCCGCCATATCCGGCGCGGCCGCAAGCGCCCACAAGTTCGTGCACCGCGTGCCGGTCCGGCAATAGGCCAGAACCGGCTTGACAGCCTCCGCCAGAGCTTTGCGAAACTCGGCAACATTGCCCTCGGTGAGCTGTCCAGACACGACAGGCATGTAGATATAGTCAAGGCCCGCCGCTGCCGCTGCCGCGCCAACATCGGCCGACGACGGTTGATCGGGACCGCCCTCTCCGTCGGGACGATTGTTGACAACGGTCTTGAACCCGAGTGCAGAGGCTTCCGCCATGTCCGCAGCCGCGAGTTGCGGAGCGACCGATATAGCGTCGTTGATCTTTCTCGTGTCCATGAAAACCTCTCAAAACAGGAATTGGACCGGAATTACCTGCCCGCACGCTGAACGTCCAGCACTTTCCCCGGCAATAATCGGGACCGCCTAAAGCGTTTTGCGTTTAATCCGGATTACCGGATTGAACGCAAAGGCCGATCAGATATTGGAACATCGTGCGTTTGCTTCATTTCTTGATTCAGAAATAAGGCAAAGCGCTTTAGCCGGGCGGTGTTTCCTTCTGCTTCAGCAGATCGAGCGCGACATCGACGATCATGTCTTCCTGACCGCCAACCATCCGGCGGCGGCCGAGCTCGGTGAGCAATTCCCGCGTGTCGACGCCGTATAATTCAGTAGCGTTCTCGGCGTGGAGCAGGAAGCTCGAGTAGACACCGGCATACCCGAGCGACAGGCTTTCACGATCGACGCGAACCGGACGATCCTGCAATGGCCGCACCAGATCATCGGCGGCGTCCATCAGCAGGTTGAGGTCGCAGCCGGTGGGAATATCCATCCGGTCCAGGACTGCGATTAACGCCTCAAGCGGCGCATTGCCGGCGCCCGCTCCCATGCCAGCCAGGGACGCATCAACCCGCACAGCGCCCTGCTCGATCCCGGCAATGGCGTTCGCGACGCCCATCGTAAGGTTGTGGTGTGTGTGGACGCCGACCTCGGTCTCCGGCTTCAACGCCTCGCGGAATGCCCGCACGCGTTCGGCATATCCACCCGGCAGCAGCGCTCCGGCTGAATCGGTAATGTAGACGCATTCTGCCCCGGCGGCTTCCATGATCTTCGCCTGCGCAACCAGTTCGGCAACCGGCGTCATGTGCGCCATCATCAGAAAGCCCACAGTATCCATGCCCAGGTTGCGGGCCGCCTCCATATGCTGGTTGGCGACGTCTGCCTCGGTGCAATGGGTCGCAATGCGCACCGAACGGGCGCCCTGGGCATGGGCTTCCTTCAGGTCATGCACGGTGCCGATGCCGGGAATCAACAGCACCGTCACCAACGCGTGGCTCAACTCTTCCGCGACAGCGGCAATCCAGTCGTTGTCGCCATGCATCCCGAAGCCGTAATTGAAGGACGAGCCGCGTATGCCGTCACCGTGGCAGATTTCAACGGCATCGACCTTGGCAGCATCAAGCGCCCTTGCAATCGCGCGCACCGGCTCCAATCCGTATTGGTGCCGGATTGCGTGCATGCCGTCACGCAAGGTGACGTCCTGGATGTAGAGTTTGTTTGGGTCCGTCCGCGCCATCAGGCCAACTCCCCGGCCCGAGCCCGTTCCGCCCACAGATCTGCCGTCGCCAGTGCCGCCGATGTCATGATGTCGAGATTGCCGGCATAGGCGGGCAAATAATGCGCCGCGCCTTCCACTTCGATAAAGACCGTTGTCTTCAATCCAGAGCTGGGGCCAACGCCCGGAATGTTCACAGGCTGGTTGTCCCCAATATGTTCGAATTGCACTTTTTGCTTCAGCCGGTATCCAGGCACATAACTCTTGATTTGCTCTACGATGCTTTCAATCGAGGCCGCGATCGCATCCGGCTCCCCGCCCTGCGAAAGCGTAAACACCGTCGCCCGCATCATCAGCGGCGGCTCGGCTGGATTGAGAATGATGATCGCCTTACCGGCCTCGGCGCCGCCAACGGTCTCAATGCCCTTCGACGTTGTTTCGGTGAATTCATCGATATTGGTGCGCGTACCCGGACCGGCAGATTTCGAAGCAATGGACGCGACAATCTCACCATAAACAACCCGGTCCACAACCCGCCGGACGGCATGCACGATCGGGATTGTCGCCTGTCCACCGCAAGTCACCATATTGACGTTCGGCGCATCAAGATTGTCGTCAAGGTTCACCACCGGCACGGTAAACGGGCCCACGGCGGCAGGGGTCATGTCGATTAGTTTTTTGCCGTCATTGCGCAGCGCCGCATCGTTGGCGAGGTGCGCCCGTGCTGACGTCGCATCGAAAACGATCTTGATGTCGTCATAGCCGGGCAGCTTCTTCATTCCCTCGACACCGTCATGTGTCGTGGCGATGCCAAGCCTCCCGGCGCGCGCCAGCCCGTCTGATTGCGGGTCGATACCAACCATCGCCGCCATTTCCAGATTTTTGGCGTTGCGCATGATCTTGATCATCAGGTCGGTGCCAATATTACCCGACCCGATAATCGCGCATTTCAATTTTGCCATGATCATGTATGCCCAGCGACCGGTCTGGATCAGGCGGAAACGCCAAATGCGACACGGCCCATATTTTCCATTTCCATTTCGACATATTGCCCGGCTGCAAGCGGCTCGGCTGCGGTGGCGCCGCCGGCCATCACAATCCACCCGGGCTTGAGCGGTTCACCCGCCTCGCCGGCAAATCTCGCTGCGGCAACCAGCGAACGAAGTGGATGACCCATGATTGCGGCCGTTGAACCGATCTGCACGGGCCGACCATCGAAATTCAGCACCAGGCCGAGATTGCCAAAATCAAAATCGGGAATCTGCCATGCCCCCGTCACGAATCCCGAGGACGATGCATTGTCCGCGACCACGTCCTCAAGCGAGAACTTGAAATTGCTGTAGCGGGAATCGATGATTTCCAGCGCAGGTGCAATCGCTTCCACCGCATCCATCGCCTGCATCGGCGTGATGCGGCCGGACAGGGGCCGCTTCAGCAAAAATGCGATTTCCGGCTCGACGCGCGGATGGATATAGGCGGAAAAATCGATAGGCGCGCCCTCCTCCACGATCATCCCGTCGGTCAACCGCCCCCAAATCAGATCGCTGATCCCCATCTGTGCGATTTTGGCGCGGCTGGTAAAGCCCATCTTGATCCCGGCCCGTTGTTCGCGCCGCAGCATCCGCAATGCGATCGCTTCCTTTTGGATCTTGTAGGCCTGTTCCAGATTGATCGGTACTTGCGCCGATATCTGCGGAACCGGCTCCGCGTTCAAGGCAGCCTGATCGAGCGTGCGCGCCAGCGCCTTGAGATTTGCCTTTCCGGATTTGCTTGCCGCTTTGGTTCGCCCCTTGTCAGACCGGGTTCTCTTTACACCGGTTGAAGCACGCCGCGTGGTCGATTTTGCTTTTGGTTTGCTCTTGGCGGCCGGCTTGCCCACAGCAACTTTCGGTGCTGCCATTTCGTCTACCCCTCGATTACGCAGTTCCAAACACGGCACGTACGGACCCCAACCCGTTGATACGCGCCTCGATGACGTCGCCCGGTGCAGCGATTGCCATGGGGCCAAGCGCCCCGGTCATGATGACGTCCCCAGCTTTAAGCGGCGCACCCACGCGAACCATTGTTCGCGCCAGCCACAGCGCGGCATTGAGCGGATTGCCCAGGCATGCAGCCCCGGCGCCCAGCGAGACCTGCTCACCACGCTTTTCCATGACCATGCCGCATAGTCGCCAGTCGAGAGCATCGATCTTGACCGGCCGCCCGCCCAGGACGAAAAGCCCCGAAGATGCGTTGTCGGCAACCGTGTCCAGCAACCGTATGTCCCAATCCTTGATCCGGCTACCGACGATCTCGATCGACGGAAGCGCGTAGGCGATGGCGGACATGACTTCCGTCAGGCCGAGGTTTTCATGGCTGAGGTCACGGCCCAGCACGAGGCTGATCTCGGCTTCAACCCGCGGCTGCATGACCCGCGACAGCGCGATCTCCTCGCTGTCCACCACTTCCATATCGGCGAACAGCATGCCGAAATCGGGAGAATCGACGCCCAATTGCGCCTGTACAGCCTTCGAGGTAAGCCCGATCTTGCGCCCGATCGCGCGCCGGCCCTGAGACAGGTAATGCGCGGTATTGGCTGCCTGGACGGCATAGGCCGCTTCGACGCCACCTTCGGCCAATTCATCACGAACCGGGCCTATGGCGTTGCCGGAAGCCTCGGCCTCCCGGATGCGCGCAGCGATCCGTTCAATTTTCGAACTATCTGAAACTTTGCCGGTTGTCATAAACGCTCCAAGAACGCCCCAAGCGCAATCCGGATTTTTCCGGACGGTCTCCCGCTACATCCATTTACCATTTTTTTCGCCCTGCGCCACCTGACCCGGCCAAATGAGCGCAGCGAATAGGCGAACCGGGAATATACAGGTAAGGCATCTTGCCAAATCCGAAGCGACCGGGCACATTCCGGCATGGAACAACGCGGATCCAGCCGATGCCGGTATCCGCCAGCTTGGGAATGCTGCCTTTCGGGGAGAAGGCCAATGAAATTTGGATATTTCACGCTTAGCGATAACCGCTATCCGGACAATCCGCGCACGCCCGCCCAGTTTCACATCGAAATAAGGGACCAGGCCGTACTGGGCGAAAAACTCGGACTCAATTCGGCATGGATTGGCGAGCACCATTTCAACCGGCGCGGATGCGTATCCATGCCCGGGATGATGCTTGCCAATATCGCCGCCGCAACCACCAGGATCAGGCTCGCACCCGCCGTCGTAGTGTTGCCGATCCATCACCCCATCTACGTTGCCGAAGAATGGGCGACACTCGACCAGCTATCCAACGGGCGCGTCGATTTCGCCTGCGGCCGCGGCTACGACAGCCACGAATTCACGCCCTTCGGCGCGGATTTTCAACAATCAGCCGAGCAATTCGCCGAAGGGCTGGAGCTGTTGCACAAATGCTGGCACGAACCCGGCCCGTTCTCCTTCAAGGGCAAGTTCTACGATTGCGAAGACATCGACGTTCATCCGAAAATGTACCAGAAGGAATTTCGCCCCTACATGGCCTCGTTCTCGAAGTTCTCCATGACTTTGGCTGCCGAATGGGACTGGAACCTGCTGCTCGCGCCATTCGCAACGACAGTCCTGTTCGGCAACCTCGCCAATGCCGTCAACGCCTATCGCGAGATTTGCGAACAGAAGGGCACACCGGCACGCAAGGTCAAATGCTCTTATTTCATTCATATCGGTGAAGGCGCAGAGGAAGAAGCGCGCGCCCAGGAGCGTATGATCAATTACATAACGATGGCCGGACTACGCAAAACCATGAGCCAGGGCGGCAAGGGCCAATTGCCGGAGTCGATGCAATATTTCAAACAGATCGGCGCGGCCCTGAACGACCCCAAGAGCGGCGATTTCGACGATCGTTCGATGCTATTCGGGTCTCCGCAACGCATCATCGACAGCCTGAAAAAGGTCGAGGAAATCGGCATCGACGAAGTGATACTCTATTTCAACTTCGGCAATGCGCCTGACCCTTACGTGCGTGAAACGATGCACCGGTTTGCCGAAGAAATTGCCCCAGCGTTCGCGGCAAGCAAAGCGGCCCAACCCGCGCAAGTGCCGGCACAATAGGGTTAAAGGTATGCCGCTGGCGGCTGAACCATTACACCAGCTGTTCGGCGCGCGCCTCACCGGCATCGATATCCGCAAACCTGTAGGTGTTGACGACCTGGCCGCAATCAAGCGTGCGCTGGCAAAATATGTTGTTTGCGTTATCGGCCACGAAGAGCCGCCCTCAAACGAGCAGCATATTGCGTTTAGCGCCCTCCTTGGACCGCTTGAGCGTGCAAAACAATGGGTTGTCGACAAAACCGGACTGCGTCTGCCGTATCCGGAAATTATTGACCAAAGCAACCTCGACGAAGTGGGCGAAATATACGCCGATGACGACCGGCGGCTGGCCTACAAGCGCGCCAACCGTCTTTGGCATACGGATATGGCATTCTTTCAAAATCGCGCGACATATTCTCTCCTCGCCGCCCACGCAATCCCACCCGCGGGAGCTGACACCGAATTCACTGACATGCGGGCTGTCTGGGACGCCCTGCCTGGTGAGCGAAAAGCCGGACTGGACGAACTGATCGTCGAACATTCGTACTGGCACAGCCGTGTACTTGGCGGCGGCCCCGAGCCCGACGAGCGCGAACGGACTGAGCGCCCGCCGGCCCGTCACAAGCTTGTTCATACGCACGAACCATCTGGGCGCAAAGCGTTGTATCTGGCTTCGCACGCATGCGGTATATCCGGATGGCCGGAACAAAGAGCACGCGAGTTGATTTCGGACCTGATGGACTTCGCCACGCAGCCGTAATTCGTTCTGGCGCACAAGTGGCGGCGGGGCGACGTTCTGATCTGGGATAATTTGGCGACCATGCACCGCGCAACGCCATTCGACGACCGCAACTTCGTCCGCGACATGCGCCGGACGACGTGCCGGGAGTCTGCAACGTCGGATGGCGCATCCCGAATTTCCTAGGAAATTCCCGGAGACTGACGCCAATATCAGGTTTTGCCCTGCCCTCCGCAAACCGGTATTATAAGGTACTCCGAATCCAATACTTACCGAATCGGGAGAACCATGAACGACGAAAAACCACCATTGCCCGACCGGCTTTGTATCCAGCAGGATAGTCCCTATTTCGACGAGACCGTATTTTCCCACGACGTCGGCATCCGGTTCAACGGCAAGGAAAAGACAAACGTGGTCGAGTATTGCATCAGCGAAGGCTGGATACGGGCGGAGGCGGGCAAGTCAAAGGACCGCCATGGCAATCCCCTGACAATCAAACTGAAGGGAAGTATCGAACCGTATTACAAATAGAAAGGCTCCGAATCATTACACAATCATGCGGTAGTTCCCGACGATGTCACCGGACTCGGCAACTGGCGGTTCAACACAGCGATCCTTGATTTCAGCGGCGAATTTCTTGAAGGCAGCATTTCGCGGCAACGGGTTTACGCTAACGCCATCGTCAAGCACTGCGATATGGAGAAATGATCGCCCGTCCTCCAGCTGGAATGAGACATAGTGCAATCCCACAGGCGATTCCGCCTCCAGCGTTTTGAAGACATTTTTGACCAGCGCTACATTTTCGCCGGCCCTGTCGGCTTTGACCTTGTACCGGACTATGGTCGTCTGCATAAGTTTTACTCCCGTCACACGTCAGGAATTGATCAGATGTTTGAATGCATACCGGTTTAAACATTTTCCTGTTGTCAGGATGTGTCAGTAACAGGCTGTCGTCGCGAAAATCATTTCATCCGCCCGATAACCTCATCGGCCGTCATCACATCGCCGAATTGCTGGATGAAGGTTTCCAGCGTCGCCAAGTGTTCATCGTCTGACAGTGCCGCGCAGCAATCCGAGACGATCACCGAGCGAAAATCCAGCATCATGGCATCGCGCGCGGTTGCTTCGCAACAAATGTTCGTCTTGGTGCCAGCGATCAGCAGCGTATCGATGCCGAAATTGCGCAACATCGGCTCCAGCTGCGACGAGTCGTGGATCAGGGCGCTATAGCGGTTTTTGAAAACGGTAACGTCGCCGTTTCCCTGTTCGAGCCCGCTCCAGACAGCCTGCCGCCCGGGCAAGAGGGAGTCGATGGTGCGCAATTTCACATCATCGGCAACGATGTGATCGAAAAACATTTCCCAATCGCTTCTATCGCCACTACGCGTATTGGCGTGCAGCACCCAAATGACCTTCGCGCCGAGCGGCCGCAAACGCCGTGTCAAATCGTTGATGGGCTCGACAATCTCGCGGGAAACCGGAACTTCCGCCGGGCTTCCCGGGGCGCAGAACGTATCCTGCATGTCGATGACCAACAAGGCCGTGCGAGAAGGGTCGAATGAATCAAACATGTGCACGCGCCCGCGCCGCGCCATGACACGATCGAGAATATGCTGACGGATGGCAACCTCGTGCATGTGCTATACCACCGGAAATCCGCGTGGCAGATCATGCATGCGCTCAACGCCCGTTTCGGTTATCAGCAGCATTTCGCCAGTCTGCACGCCAGCCGAGAGGTCTCTGGTCACGACATTGGGCTGTACGACAACCAATTGTCCGGCCACGAATTCTTCATCGGGGTTGTGCGGATTCTCCCTTGTGGTTGATCCAATCACCGGAGGGAAATAGCCGCCGCCATAGCCGTGCAGCACATCGTCAATGGTTTCAAACCCGGCGTCTTCGATGATGCGCGAAGCCTCAAACACCTCACTTGCCTTCGCCCCGGCCCGCAACACGCCCGTTATGGCGTCATAGGCTCCATCTGCCGCCGCATGCATGTCTTTGTAAAGCGTGTTGGGATCCTCACCAACGGCGTAGGAACGCAATATCTGGCCGGAATGGCCAAAATAATGAGCGCTGATTTCAGCAAAGACAATATCGCCCTTTTGCAGTTTGCGAGACGACGTATATTGCGCCGGCGCGGGCAGAGACGGATTGTTCATCGGTGTTGTACCGATAAAGTGAATGACATGATTGCCGCCGTGTCCGACGTAAGCGCGTTCTATAGCGTTGGCGAGTTCATGTTCGCTGACGCCAGGTTTTGCATTGTCCGCCATGGCCTGCATGCCGCAATCGCTCATCCAGGCGCCAATCCGGAACCAGTCGAGTTCCTCGCTGGATTTGATCTTTCGCAAGTTCACATAATCGCGGCCAAGCGGCACGATTTTGCCGAATGCCTTTGTGAGAATTGCATGGCCCTCATGGCCTAGCGGACCGATCAGGCCTATGCGGCCACCCTTCGCACCGCGCGTCTTCAATTCCTCGACCACATTGCCGAGCGTCGACGGGCCACCCCAATCGACAATCGCCTCCTTCGCCAACCGGCGCGCCAGCGGAAGGTGGTTGTAGTAATGAATAAACATCCGGTCCTGCCGGCCGGGAGTGAAAATCCCCGCACATTCGGTCGTAACAGGCCATTGGGTCAGCCATTGCACGGCGGAGCCCGTCCAGCT
This sequence comes from uncultured Beijerinckia sp., assembly GCA_964615275.1. GTDB lineage: Bacteria > Pseudomonadota > Alphaproteobacteria > Rhizobiales > Beijerinckiaceae > Terripilifer. The sequence continues at coordinate 26,380 of CAZTMN010000001.1, forward strand.
GGCGCCATAAAACACGAGATGGTCCACGCCTTTCGCCGCCATGACGTTCGCCATTGCGTCGCGGCGGCGCTCGATCTCACTATCTGAAAAACGCGGATACTCGGCATCAAGCAGGGGCTGCAGATGAGACGGCAACACTGGCGCCATGACTTCCTCCCGGGTTCGTTTCGCTGGAAATCTTAGCGCACCACCCGAACCGGGGAAACCGCCGCAGCTATTTGTTGCCCAGGCGCAGCGGTAGAGGCCCGAACGGCCAATTCGACCGGCAGCACCTGATGCTGCGGCAAGGCGCGGTTCATCGCCCGGTTCATTCTCTCTAGCAGAAACCTGGCCGCCGCCTGCCCCAGGTCGTAATGCGGAATCCGCACCGTTGTGAGGGGCGGGTCGATACAATCCGCCATAGCCATATCATTGAATCCCGTGACGGACATGTCCTGCGGGCATCGCAGTCCACGCGCCCGCAGCGCTGCGATTGCGCCTATCGCCAGGCGATCGTTGGCGCACAGGACAGCGGTACAATCATTGGCGCTTGCCAGAAGCTGCTCCATGCACCGTCTGCCTTCAGCTTCATTGAATGCGTCGGCAAACCGGACCTGGCCGGGACCAATCTGCAGTCCCATCTCCACGGAATTGCGCAAAAAGGCATCGTAGCGGCGCTGACCGGTGGACAAGTTTTGACTACCGGCGATGGTTGCGATCCGCCGGTGCCCCAGCCCGACCAGGTGTCTCAGCACTTGCTGGACACCGGCAATCTCATCACTGATGACCGAAGACACGGCTGCATCGTCCGTTCGCCGGTTCATCGTCACAACCGGCGTACCTTGTGCAGCCAGGGCCGAAAGCGCCGCATCTTCGCGTTCGGCGCTGGCGACCGCTATCCCGTCGACACCACGCGCCGAAAGCGTGCTGATTGCCGCGGCCTCGCGCTCCCTGTTGAGGTCGGTATTTACCACCAGCGCAGCGTAGCCATGCGGGCTTAGCACATCTTCCAAGCCCCGTATCATCGGCGGAAAGATGGAATTGGTAATGTCCGGCACGATGATACCGATCGTATTTGAGCGGTTGGTGCGTAAACTGTAAGCGGCTGGGTTTGGGCGATAGGACAGTTTCTCGCTGGCATCGAGAATCCGCTTTGCGATCCCATCGGTAATGAGGTGCCGGGTCGCGGGATTAAGCGCCCGCGAGACCGTCGATACGTGCACGCCCACAGCCTTGGCCACGTCTTTCAGGGTGGCTCGTTTCCGCTCGATCCGGCGCTCGCCGGTACCGCCGGCGGGCTGGCTGCCGCGAGCATCGCCTTTGCCGTATTTCCTGTTGCTGGACATGACTTCGCACAAAGCCCAATTGATTGCCGTTCACTGCCGGTCCCGGAAATGGCGGCCTTGCGGGCCACCTTGACTCAAAACTGCGCAACATTCTAAATGCAATCGATTGCACGAAACCGCAGATCCAACAAGCCCGGCTCAGATTGTCCATGCGGCACGCCGGCTCCCGCGCGTTTAGTCGCCGGGCCAGAACATTCGGGAATCCGCTATGAATCCAGGTAATGCGCTGCGGCCGAACCTTATCAAACCCGGTGAAATCGACCCAAACTGGCATTGGAATCGCCCGATCGGAGCGCCGGGCCACACGGCTGTCGATTTCGAGCGGCGCGTCGATCATGATCGCCTGCGCAATTACCGGCTGGCCCGCGCCCGGCAGGCCCTGAAAAATTCCGATTGCGGCGCGCTGCTGTTGTTCGACGTCAACAACATCCGCTACGTTACCGGCACCAAGATTGGCGAATGGGAGCGCGACAAGTTTTGTCGCTTCGCGCTGCTTGCCGGCGATGCCGAACCGATCCTGTGGGATTTCGGCTCGGCTGCGGTACACCACAAGATCTACAGCGATTGGCTTGCACCCGACAATTGCCGCGCCGGCATGCTCGGCATGCGCGGCACTGTCCCCCCCTCCGTTGGCCTGATGAAGTATCACGCCGAGGAAGTGATGGACCTGCTGAAACAGGCCGGGGTATCGGATCTGAAAGTCGGCGTCGACGTCGCTGAAACCGCCATGTTCTTTGAACTGCAGAAGGCCGGCATGCAGGTCGTTGATGGCCAGCAAATCATGCTCGACGCCCGCGAGATCAAGAACATCGACGAGATCATGTTGCTCAACCAGGCAGCGTCCATGGTCGATGGCGTTTACCACATGATCTATGAAGAGCTGAAGCCGGGCGTGCGCGAAAACGATATTGTCGCCCTCGCCAACAAGATGCTCTACGAAATGGGTTCCGACGATGTAGAGGCGATCAACGCGATTTCCGGTGAGCGCTGCAATCCGCATCCGCACAATTTCACTGATCGCTATTTCCGGCCAGGCGACCAGGCGTTTTTCGATATCCTGCAAAGCTACCAAGGCTATCGTACCTGCTATTATCGCACGTTCAACATCGGCCGCGCCAATGACGGCCAATACGATGCCTACAAGAAATGCCGGGAATGGCTCGACAATGCGATTGCACTGATCAAGCCCGGCGTATCAACCGACACGGTAGCGAAAGTCTGGCCGAAGGCGGAGGAATTCGGATTTCCGAATGAGCTCGCCGCGTTCGGTCTGCAATTCGGCCACGGCCTTGGCCTCGCCTTGCATGAGCGCCCGATCATCTCGCGCCTTGTATCGCTGGACAATCCGATGGAGATCAAGACCGGCATGGTGTTCGCGCTGGAAACCTATTGTCCCGCAACAGACGGGTTCTCTGCCGCGCGCATCGAGGAAGAGGTCGTGGTAACGGACAAGGGCTGCCAAGTCATCAGCCTGTTTCCGGCCGAGGAATTGCCCATCGCCAACCGATATTGACAATGCCAGACGTTTGTAGCGCACGAATACCCGCGGGCATTTTCGGAAACCCGCGAAATCGGAAATTGTACGCGAAATGCGGTCCTCGCCGGTCGCGATACGCCATAGTCAATAAATCCAGATCGATTTCGCCTGTTTGTGAAACGATCCGACACCGCGGAACAGGGCCATGAAAAAACCAGCAGCGAAAAAAGCACCCGCCAGGAAGGCCGCTGCAAGAAAAGCTGCGCAACCCGCCCGCCGCCGTGGCGTCAATGACGATATCGGCGTCGACAATCGCCTCGAACTATATCGCCTGCAGTACGAAATCCGGGTCTGTGAAAAAAAGGCTTACGACTTGTTTCTGCAAAACCTGGTCAAGGGCACGAGCCACCTGTCGCTAGGCCAGGAGGCAATTGCCGCCGGGTTTGCGGCCGCCATGAAGCCGAATGACAAGTCCTTCTGCACCTACCGCGGACACGCGCACACGCTTGCGCGCGGCGTGCCAATGGAAAAAATGCTCGGCGAGCTTATGCAGCGCGACAATGGCTTGATGCGCGGCAAAGGCGGCTCCATGCATCTGACCTCGGAAGAACACGGCGTCATGGGCTCGTATGCGATCATAGGCGCGCATCTGCCGATTGCCTGCGGTTCTGCCTGGCGCGCGCAATATCTCGGACACGACGATGTGGCGATCTGTTTCTTTGGCGACGGCACGACCAATATCGGTGCATTTCACGAGGCCCTGAACTTCGCCAAGATCTGGAAGCTCCCTGTCGTCTTTGTGTGTGAAAACAATCTTTACATGGAATATACCCCGATCGGCGATGTCACCGCAGTCGAACATCCGGCCGCCGACCGGGCTCCGGCCTACGGGCTGGAAAGAATAATCGTCGATGGCAATGACGCCGATGCGGTCTACCGCACCGCGCAGACGGCTTTCGCCAAGGCGCGCGCCGGTGACGGACCATCGCTGATCGAATGCAAGACCTATCGTCATTCCGGCCATTCGCGCGCTGATCCTGGCGCCTACCGCCCCAAGGGCGAGCTGGAGGAATGGCTCAAGCACGATCCTGTGAAGCTCTATCGGGAACGGTTGGCCGAATTCGGTATCAAAGAGACGCAGATCCGGAAGATCGAGGCGTCAATCGACAAGGAACTCGATCAGGCGGTGGAAAACTGCAAGGCCTCGCCGGTGCCTCCGGAAGAAATACTGACGACGGATGTCTATGCCGATGGCGGCTGGGCCTGGCGAAATTAGAACAAGTTTGGAAACCGGTGAGCTGTCCGGATTGACCGGATGCCGACACTGGTTTCGGAGGATGCACAAGTGCCAGAACTGACCTATCGCGAAGCGGTTGCGCGCGGCATCGCACAGGAAATGGAGCGCGACGAAAACGTCGTTTTCCTCGGCGAAGACGTCGCCAAGGCAGGTGGCGTATTCAAGGCGACCGTTGGCCTCTATGAGCAATTCGGCCCCCTACGGGTACGTGATACCCCAATTTCCGAGCAAGCCATTCTGGGCGCTGCAATGGGCGCTGCAATGACCGGCCTGAAGCCGATCGCCGAAATCATGTTTTCGGATTTTCTGGCGGTCTGTTTCGACTTCATCGCCAACGAATTTCCGAAGGGCCGTTACATGTCGAACGGCCAGACCAAATGCCCGCTGGTAGTGCGTACCGGCAATGGCGCCGGTTCGCGCTTTGGAGCCCAGCATTCCCAGTCGGTCGAGAACTGGGCGATGATGATCCCCGGCCTGAAAGTCGTTGCGCCTTCCAGCCCGGCTGATGTCATAGGTCTCCTTGCTGCGTCCGTCCGCGATCCTGATCCAGTGATATTCTTCGAACACAAGTCGCTTTATGCGGTCAAAGGCGAAGTGCCGGACGGAGAGATTCTCGATACGCTCGGCACCGCAAAAATCCTGAGACCAGGCCGCGATGCAACGATCCTGGCGCTGGCGCTGATGGTGCCGCGTGCGCTGGAAGCCGCGGAGACGCTGGCGCGCGAGCACGGAATCGATTGTGAAGTCATCGATGTGCGCTCGCTAGTGCCGCTCGACACGCAGACCATTCTCGGCTCCGCGTCCCGCACCGGCCGGTTGTTCACCGTGGAAGAAAATCCACGCCTGTGCGGCTGGGGCGCCGAGATCGCCTCCATCGCCGCCGACGAGATATTCTACGATCTCGACGGACCGATCGTGCGCATCACCACACCGCATATTCCGCTGCCGGCGGCGGACAACCTCGAAGATATCGTGTTGCCGACACCGGAGCGCATCGTGCAGAAAATCGTCCAATCCATAAATTGATCATGAATTGTTCATGAACCGAATAGCCAAACACCAGGAGACTGACATGGTCGGCAACCTCAATCTCAATGTCCCAACCGATCTATATATCAACGGCGAGTTCGTGCCGTCGGAAAGCGGTGAACGGTTCGACATACTCAATCCTGCGACGGAAGAAAGCATAGCTTCGGTTGCCAGCGCCAGCGAAGCAGACGCCATGAAGGCGCTGGAAGCAGCCGATGCCGCATTCGGCGAATGGGCGACGCGCACGCCGCGCGCGCGCGGAGAAATTCTGCGCAAGGCCTACGAACTGATCATGGCCGAGCAGACTGAGTTGGCCAAACTGATCACCCTGGAAAATGGCAAGGCGCTTTCCGATTCCATGGGCGAAATCGCCTATTCCGCTGAATTCTTCCGCTGGTACGCCGAGGAGGGCGTGCGCAACATCGGCCAGATTTCGGTCGCGCCCGCCACCGGCGCGCGCATTATCGCCCATCACAAGCCGGTAGGTATCGGCGTCCTGGTGACGCCGTGGAACTTCCCTGCCGCCATGGCGACGCGCAAGATCGGCCCCGCGCTTGCCGCCGGCTGCCCGGTCATTTGCAAGCCGGCGTCGGAAACGCCGCTGACCATGCTGGCGTTGATGCCGATCCTCGAAAAAGCCGGCGTGCCGAAAGGCGTCGTCAACATCATTCCATCCCGCAAGTCCGGCGCGGTTGTCGACAAGCTCCTGCATGATTCACGTGTACGCATCGTATCCTTCACCGGTTCGACCGAAGTCGGGCGCAAATTGCTGCACGGCGCAGCCGACAATATCGTGAATACTGCCATGGAACTTGGCGGCAACGCGCCCTTCATCGTGTGCGACGATGCCGACCTCGATGCGGCGGTTGAAGGGGCAATGATCGCCAAGATGCGCAACATGGGCGAGGCCTGCACGGCGGCAAACCGCTTCTATGTGCACGACAGCGTGCATGACGCGTTCGCTGAAAAACTGACTGCAAAAATGGCAGCCATGAAAATGGGGAACGGCCTGGACGAGGGCGTCAATGTCGGGGCGCTGGTCAACGCGGAAACCCGCGACAAGGTCGCCTATTTCGTCGGCGACGCCGTCAAGAAGGGCGCAAAAGTCATGACTGGCGGCGCTGCTCCGGACAGCAAGGGATTTTACTATCCGCCAACGGTGCTGAGCAACGTATCGGACGATGCCGAACTGACCTGCGACGAGATTTTCGGTCCCGTCGCCGCCTTGCAAACCTTCAAGACCGACGAAGAAGTCATTCGCCGCTCGAACGACACTGAGTATGGCCTCGTCGCCTATCTTTATACAAAGGACCTGAAGCGCGGCATGGCGCTGAGTGAAAAACTGGAATTTGGCATGATCGGTCTCAATCGCGGGCTGGTGTCCGATCCGGCAGCGCCATTCGGCGGCGTCAAGCAATCGGGCATCGGCCGCGAGGGCGCCCATGAAGGACTGATGGAATTCCTGGAAACCCAGTACATCTCGGTCGAATGGTAGACCGAAGAATGGAAAAGCGCTGACAGGCCAGGAGCGACGCAATGGACGTGTTGATGCCGCAGCTCGGCGAGACGGTCACCGAAGGCAAGATATCCGCCTGGTTCAAGCAGCCGGGCGAGAAGGTTGCCGCCGGTGACAACCTGTTCGAAATCGAAACCGACAAGGTTTCGATGGAGGTTCAGGCGATTGAGAGCGGCGTCCTCTCGGCAGTCTACGTGGAGGCCGGAGAGACCGTCGGAACCGGCACCGTCGTCGCATTCATTGATGACGACTCCGGCAAGGCGCCCGCCAAAACACCCAAGAAACCGGCCGCGGCAAAACCCGCTACCAAGCCAGCAACAAAACCGGCCGTATCGTCAAAATCGCCAACGCCTCCCGCGCCAGTTGCTACCTCTGGCGCATCGCTGGAAGACCGCGGCTTTGCTCCATTCAACGAAGTCTTTACCGCTCGCGGCAATTACGGTCCTGCAAGAATGCCGGACGGAATGCGTATTTCCCCGCTGGCGCGGCGCCTGATCAGCCAGAACAATCTCGACACCGGATATGTTGCTGCACAGGTGCGCAGCGCGGGCGGCCAGAAGATTTCCGCCAGGCACGTACAGCAGGCCCTTGCCAATCGACCCGCTGGCGCAGCCCCTGCACCGCTGCCGCCAATCACCGGCGAACGTGATATCGAGCCTCTTAACCGCATCCGCCAGCAGACCGCCCGGCATTTGCAGGGCTCCTGGCAACAGGTGCCGCATGTATTGCAGACGGTGGAGGTCGATTTCGGAGCCGTTGACGAGGTACGCCAGGGACAAAAGGAAAGTTTCCGAAGGGCGCACGGAATATCACTTACATACCTTCCGTTCATCGCTCGCGCCGTGTGCCTGGCGCTGCACACGTTCCCCAAGGTCAATGCCGCCTTTGATGGCGAACGACTTCACGTTGCCCGCGAAATAAACCTCGGCTTTGCCGTCGATCTCGACCATCAGGGGCTAGTGGTTCCGGTCATAAAGAACGCCGGCGGTTTGAATGTTTCCGGGCTTGCTGTCGCCATCGCCGACATTGCCGGAAAGGCCCGGGACGGGAAACTGACACCCGCCGACATCGAAGGCGGGACCTATTCTATAACCAACAACGGCAGTTTTGGAACGCTTTTCACTGCGCCGCTGATCAATGCGCCGCAAGTCGCGATCATGTCGACCGACCGGATCGCCAAGCGGGCGCTGGTCAAGGAGACCGAATACGGCGACGTCATCGTCGCCCGCCCTGCCGGCATCCTCGCTCAATCCTTCGATCATCGTGCATTTGACGGCGCCTATTCGGCTTCGTTTCTCGATCAGGTGAAGAACAATCTCGAAACCCGCGACTGGAATGCGGAATTCAACTAACGCCGATGACAGACCGTAAGAGCTGTTGCTGCGCGCAATTCAGGAGAAAATCATGAGCCAGAATACACATCGCCTGGGCTGGATCGGCATGGGCCGTATGGGCACGCCCATGGCCGAATTGCTGCTGAAGGCCGGGCATGACGTCAGCCTGTGGAACCGCACCCGTTCAAAAGCCGAACCACTTGAGAAAAAGGGCGCCAAGCTCGTCGACAAGCCCTCCGATCTTGGGAGCGTCGACATCATCTTCACAATGGTCGCAACCGGAAAGGACCTCAAGCAGGTTTATTTCGGCGACAACGGCGTCGCGACCGGCGGCAAGGGAAACGTTCCCAAAATTTTCGTTGACTGCTCGTCAATCGGCGTCGAAGATTCCGAAGACATCCGCAACAAGCTAAAGGATCTCGGCGCCGACTATCTGGCCGTTCCGGTGTCCGGAAATGGCAAATGCGTGAAAGCGGGTAAACTGTCGACGGTCGCCTCCGGGCCGAAAGCCGCCTTCGATACCGCCAAACCCTATATCGATACCTTTGCCAAGGCCGGTACATCCTACGTCGGCGAAGGCGAGCTGTCGCGTATCTGCAAGATTGCCCACAACGTCATGCTCGGCGTGGTAATCCAGAACCTGACCGAGATCACATTACTTGCGCAAAAGCACGGTGTGTCGCGCCACGCCTTTCTCGACTTCATGAACAATTCGGTGATGGGATCGACCTTCACCCGATACAAGTCCAATGCGCTGGTCAATCTCGATTGGACCACCACCTTCACGCCGGAATTGTTGCGCAAGGACCTCGACCTCGGTCTCGCCGCTGGACGCAAGTACAACGTGCCAATGCCGTCCACAGCGGCGACGCGCGAGGCCTTGCAAAACCATTTTGGCGCCGCAATTCTTCAGGACGATCCGGAACATTACCTTGGGCTGGATTTTGCAGCGCTACTGGAAACGCACGCCCTGGCCTCCGGTATGAAGCTTGAAAGCGAGGGCGTTCCCGTCCCGACTGGTCTGGAAGTCGAAGAAAAATAGAATATCCGCAACATTGGCTTGATGGCCGGGCGCGCACGCCCGGCCTCACGTTTTCCAGGCGCATGGTTCGGGAGCTTCGCGGCCGCCTGTCCGATGCCTAACCAAGGTTTGCCAGTGGGTCTGCAGCAATGTAAATCTCTGGCAAAGACTACTTGCCTGTCAGACCTATGCCCTCGCTCTATCGGTCAGCCGCACACTCAGCCCAGCGACAGAAACAAGACATGCCAAGCAAACTGAAATTGTCCCTTGCCTGCGGAGACTACGAGATCGTCCGCGCCCTCAAAGAAGGCCAGGTCGAGCCTGACGGCATTGATTTGACCTTGCTCACAGGACTGGATTCTACCACCCGGCACTGGCGCTTCCTGCGCAACCAGGAGTTCGACGTCGCCGAGCTGTCCTGTTCGTCCTATCTGGTAGCCCGGGACCAGGGCATGGAAATCGAAGCGATCCCGGTATATCTGCACCGGCGGTTCCGCCACGGTTTTGCGTTCATCAACTCGAACAAGGGCATCCGGGAGCCAAAGGATCTCATTGGCAAGAAGATCGGCGTCAAGTCGTTTCAGGTTACCGCTGTACTGTGGATGCGCGGTGTTTTGGAACAGCACTACGGCGTCCCGCACAAGTCCATAGAATGGTATGCCGAGTACGACGAGGACATCCCGTTTGATCCACCACCGGACCTCAAGCTGCATCGCATGGCCGATGAACAATCCTGCGAGGACATGCTTGTATCGGGTGAACTCGACGCCGTGCTGCACGCCGACCTGATCTGGCCGATTGTCGAGAAAAACCCTGCCGTCGCCCGCTTGTGGCCCGATTACAAAACCGAAGAACTGGCCTATTTCCGCAAAACCTCAATATTCCCGATCATGCATGTCATGGGCATCAAGCGCTCGATTGTCCGTGACAACCCGTGGGCGCCGATTGAATTGTACAAGGCCTTCGATGCTGCCAAGGCGGCCGGCATGGCGCGCATGGAAAATCCGCGGGTAGCGCCCATTGTCTGGTACCGTGAGGCGTGGGAGGAGCAGGAAGAGATCATCGGCAAGGACCCTTGGGAATATGGGCTCAGCGATCGCAACCGCAACACCCTCGATACGCTCATCGGTTATTCCTACGACTGCGGCCTGATCAAGCAGCGCTTTAAAGTCGATGATCTGTTCCTGGATGTTGGCGAAGGCCGGAAACGCGGCGGCTATCGCATATGATGGAATTTCTGAAACGTCCCGGATTTGCGCCGTTCCGGGTTCGTGATTTTTCCCTGTTTTTCGCCAGCCGGTTTCTTTCCGGGCTCGCCATCCAGATGACCAATGTCGGTGTTGGCTGGCTTGTCTACTCCATGACCGGCAGCGCCTTGGCGCTGGGACTGGTCGGGCTCGCGATATTCATTCCCAACTTGCTGTTTATTCTCATTGCCGGCCACGTAGCCGATCGCTACGAACGCCGCAAAGTACTGATTGGTTGCTATGTAATCCTGGTACTGGCTGCCATGGGCCTTTACCTCGGGGTTATTTCGAATGCACTTTCAGTAAACCTGATTTACGCGATGGTGTTTTTGATTGGTACCGCGCGGGCATTCGTTTCGCCGTCAGCCGCGGCGATACTGCCGAACATCGTTCCACGCGAAATTTTTGCACCCTCGGTGGCGTTGAATTCGTCCGCCAACCAGACCTCGGTGATCGTCGGTCCGGCGCTGGGCGGCATAATATACATAGCCGGGCCGGACGTTGTGTTCCTGAGCGTTGCCATGCTCTTTGTAGCGTGTCTCGGGTGCCTCGTTTCCATGAAAGCCCGCCCGCCAAGCGCGTCCCAAAACAAGGTCACCTGGGAAAACGTAACCGCGGGGTTCCGCTACATTCGAACCAACCAGATATTGCTGGGCACAATCACGCTGGATCTGTTCGCGGTTCTTCTCGGCGGCGCTACTGCGCTGCTACCCATATTTGCCAAGGATATTTTCAACGCAGGTCCGGTGGGTCTGGGGCTGTTGCGCAGCGCACCAGCCGTCGGCGCCCTTATCACGGCATTTCTGCTCGCTTATTATGCCATGAATACCAAAGTCGGGCTGCGCATGTTCCAGGCGGTCGCTGCTTTCGGAATTGCAACCATCGCCTTCGGCTTGTCACCCAACATCTACTTGGCGATATTTTTTCTTGCCTGCCTCGGCGCGGCCGACATGGTCAGCATCTATATCCGCTCGACCCTGGTACAAACGGAAACGCCGGACGAAATGCGCGGACGCGTATCGGCCGTAAACGCTGTCTTCATTGGCGCATCCAACGAGCTGGGCGAATTTGAATCGGGCTTGCTGGCGCATTTCACCGGACCGGTAGCAGCCGTTGTTCTCGGTGGCGCCGGAACCCTCGGTATAACGGCAATTTGGATGAAACTTTTTCCCGATTTGCGCAACCGTAACAAGCTTGTGGAATAGGCTTTCGAACCTGGCTAATCCTTTGATCCGGGTTTGCACCCGCACGCTACCCGCGTTCTGCGACCACCACCGGACACGCGGGCGCCGGTTTGCTGGTCGGCCTCGGGGCCACCGCAGACACTCAACGCGCAATCCCTGTCTTTTCCGGAGGAAACGGCCTGATCCGCATCCGTACTTTCCATCAGGTCTTCCCATCTATACCCATCGATTGGAAACATCGCAGTAGCGGGATGACGGCTAATGGCCGATACTGCCGTATCTGCAGTTTTGACAATATTTACAATACGGTAAATCGCGGCCCAGCCGGCCACCGGATGGCAGTTGAATTGCTCGTGAATGCTGTACACGTCGCCAGGTCCAGGTCCGCGCAATGGGTCGCAACCAATCTCCGCCCTTACCAAGGAAACCGGAACCCGGTATGAAGTCGGCAATGATTCTTCGCCGCTGCAGACATGCGGCCACCGGGTTTTGAGGTTGCATTGGCTGAGCGCTGGTCTCCACAACAGGATGACGCCCTGCTGGCTGCATCGCGATGGCTGGCCGCACCGGACCGCCAGGTTTTCCGCCTGTTTGGATATGCCGGCACCGGGAAGACCACGCTTGCAACACACTTGGCGGAGAATGTCGACGGCTCTGTTTGCTTCGCCGCCTTTACCGGCAAAGCCGCCCTCGTCATGCGCAGCAGGGGCTGCCCGGATGCCCGCACAATTCACTCGCTGATATATCGCCCCCACGATATCGACACCGAGGAACCCTCTTTCGTCTTGAACGGGGAAAGCGACGCTGCAAGCGCCAGCCTGATCGTGATCGACGAATGTTCCATGGTCGATGAAGAACTGGGGCGTGATCTTCTGTCTTTCGGCAAGCCGGTATTGGTGTTGGGCGATCCGGCGCAATTGCCGCCCGTCAAGGGTGGCGGTTTTTTCACCGCAGCGGAACCCGACATCATGCTGACCGAAATCCACCGGCAGGCGGCCGACGATCCGATCATCCGGATGTCCATGCAGGTGCGTGAAGGTCAGCGGCTTGAACCGGACGACTACGGTGACAGCCGGATTATCGCGCGTAGCAGCATCGAAACCGCAACCGTCACCGGCGCCGACCAAGTGCTGGTCGGCATGAACAAGACACGGCGAAACTACAATCGGCGGCTACGGGAGATTCTGGGCTTCCACACGGCCTATCCTGAATCCGGCGACAAGCTGGTCTGCCTGAAAAACGATTCAAAAAAGGGCCTGTTGAACGGGGGCCTGTGGCGCGCCAAAACCGGCGCCAATTTGCGACGCGGCCGCCTACGCCTGACCGTGGTCCCGGACGAAGAACCAAACGGACGGCCCCGGCGGGTCTCGATCACGCCGCAGTTTTTCGATAGTGACGAGGAAGTGCCTTTTTCCCTGCGCCGCAATTCCGATGAGTTCGACTATGGCTATGCGCTGACGGTACACAAGGCGCAAGGTTCCCAATGGGATGACGTTGTGCTGTTTGATGAATCCTACGCGTTTCGCGAACATCGCAATCGCTGGCTGTACACCGGCATTACCCGGGCAGCGCGCCGGTTGACCATCGTAATTTGAAGCGGAGTTCAGATTGAGCATGGCGGAATGGGCGCAGGCAACGCTGGAAGTCATGCGCAGCAACCAATCCTGGGTTGCGCCCATCGTATTTGCGCTCGCCTTTGCTGAATCTCTTGCCTTTGTCGCCCTGCTTGTCCCCGCGACGGTAATTTTGTGGGGCGCAGGCGCCATGATTGGCGCGGCAGACCTGAATTTCTGGCCAATCTTTCTTGCTGCGGCGCTAGGTGCGGGATTTGGCGATTGGCTGTCCTACTGGCTTGGCTTCCACTACCACGCCCAGATCGCTCGCATGTGGCCGCTGACAAAATATCCCGACCTGCTGCCGAAAGGACATGTATTCTTCGAAAAATGGGGAACGCCGGGCGTATTCATTGGCCGCTTTTTCGGGCCATTAAGGGCTGCTGTACCGCTCGTCGCCGGCGCCTGCCGGATGGACCAGGTCCCCTTTCAGGTAGCCAACTGGTCCTCGGCTTTCATCTGGGCGGCGGTGACGCTGGGGCCCGGCGCCTTTGGCGCCGAATGGCTGAAAAACTACCTGCACTGGTAGGACGGGCATTCACCCGCGTACCGCGCGACAAAGCAGGAACGGTTTTTTATTGGCTGACACGCTGATCTAGAACAGACCTTCGATATCACCCTTGCCATCGAGCGCGATATTCAGCGCAGCAGGATGGCGTGGCAGCCCGGGCATCGTCATGATGTCGCCGCAGATCACAACAACAAAACCGGCGCCCGCCGACAAGCGCACATCGCGGACCGGCAGCGTGTGTCCCGATGGCGCGCCACGCATGTTGGGATCGGTCGAAAACGAATATTGCGTCTTTGCAATACAGACCGGCAAATTGCCGTAACCGAGTTCCTCAAACGACTTGATCGCCGTTTCGGCCTTGCTATCGAGAACTATTCCACCGGCGCCATAAATTTCCCTGGCGACAGTTTCGATTTTTTCTTTCAGCGGCAACTCATCCGGATACAACGGTCTGTAGCCGGACGCGCTGCCATCCACCATCGACACGACGGCTTTTGCCAACGCCTCGCTGCCTGCCGAACCATCGCTGAAATGGGTGGCGACATGGGCATCAATACCAAGCCTTTCACGGCAAAGGCGCACCAGCAATTCCATTTCCGCATCGGTATCGCTGCCAAAGCGATTGATACCAACCACTGCGGGCACCCCGAACTTCTTGATATTCGTTACGTGTCGTTCGAGATTGGCAAAGCCTCCTTCGAGCGCCGCCAGATCCTCGTTGCCAAGATCAGCGCGCGCTACGCCACCGTGCATTTTCAGCGCCCGGGCCGTCGCTACAACCACGGCCGCTGACGGTGTCAGACCAGCGGACCGGCACTTGATGTCGAAGAATTTTTCAGCGCCAAGATCGGCGCCGAAACCCGCTTCGGTCACCACGTAATCGGCAAGACCCAGCGCAGCGCGCGTCGCCATCACCGAATTGCAGCCATGCGCAATATTGGCGAACGGCCCGCCATGCACGAACGCCGGCGTCCCCTCCAGCGTTTGCACAAGATTTGGTTGCAATGCATCTTTCAATAGAACCGTCATCGCCCCATGCGCCTGCAACATGCTAGCGGTTACCGGCTGGCGGTCACGCGTATAGGCAACAACGATTCGTCCGAGCCGTTCCTCCAGATCTTCAAGGTTCCGCGACAGGCAAAATATCGCCATCACTTCCGACGCGACGGTAATGTCGAAGCCATCTTCGCGCGGAAATCCGTTGGCCACGCCGCCGAGCGACGATACGATCTGGCGCAGCGCCCGGTCGTTCATATCCACCACGCGGCGCAACGCTACGCGCCGTTGATCGATCGCTAGTCCGTTGCCCCAATAAACATGGTTGTCCAACATGGCCGCCAGCAAATTGTGCGCTACGCCGATTGCATGAAAATCGCCGGTAAAATGGAGATTGATGCTTTCCATCGGCACAACTTGCGCGTAACCGCCTCCAGCCGCTCCGCCCTTCATGCCAAAACACGGGCCGAGCGACGGTTCGCGCAAGCAGATCGCTGTTCGCTTGCCAAGGCGCGACAGGCCATCTCCCAATCCGACCGTGGTGGTTGTTTTCCCTTCGCCCGCGGGTGTAGGCGAAATCGCTGTTACCAGTACAAGCTTACCAGATTCCCGCCCGCTCAATGTGCCTGCAAACGCATGATCGATTTTCGCAATGGCTTTTCCATACGGATGCAGGGCATCCTCGGGAATATCGAGTTTGGCGGCGATGGCGGAAATGGGCGCAGTCTTTGCCGCGCGGGCAATTTCAATATCTGGAAGCATGTTTCCCCTGGCGTCAATTGCCGTCCGCGGCGCCGTTTCAGCACCCGGACCGATGTTTGTCACCAGTGTTCACAGCCGAAACCTTTCGTCAAGCAAGCAGCCCGTTTCAAGTCAAAGCGCGACCCAGCAATTGGGACGCGATACTATCAAGTGGGTTAACACCCAACGTGGCGTGGGACGTTCCCGCCAAACGGGTTCGGGCGTAGTGCTCCGCAAACACCGGGTGCAGTGTGCCAAGGGCTGCAACGGCGCCCATACGCGCCAGACGTTCCGCAATTGCACGCGCGTGCGCTGGCGCATCCGCGGCGCGCAAGAGCGCGATCGTTTCATCGGCTGCGCTTTCAAGCTCGCCCGTGCAGGTGCCGGCGATGGACCTGATGACTTCCGCGGCCTCCTCCGGCGCTTCACCGGCAGCACGCAGGATATCGAGTGCGATGACATTGCCTGATCCCTCCCAGATCGCATTGACCGGCGCCTCGCGGTAGGCGCGCGCCAGCGCCAGTTCCTCGACATATCCATTGCCGCCATGACACTCCATCGCCTCATACAGTAGTGAAGGTGCGATCTTGCAGACATAATATTTCGCCGCCGGGGTCATCAATCGGCTGTAAGCGGCCGCAAGCGCATCCTCTCCGGCCCGGTCGAAAGATTGCGCAACCCCCATTGCAAGCGCGGTGATCGCTTCAACCTCCAGCGCCATGTCCGCGAGGGTCGAACGCATCAGCGGCTGATCGATCAGCAGGCGTTGAAACACGCTGCGGTGACGGGCATGATGAACTGCGCTGGAAAGCCCGAACCGGGCCAGCCCCGCGGACGCCACGATGCAATCAAGGCGGGTCAATTGCACCATGTTGATGATGGTACGAACGCCACGCCCCTCCGGCCCGATCCGTTGCCCAAAGGCGTTGTCAAACTCGACTTCGCTGGACGCGTTGGAACGGTTTCCCAGTTTGTCTTTCAGTCGCTGGAAATGCAGCCGGTTGACGCTGCCATCGGGACAAAATCGCGGCAACAGGAAACAGGTCAATCCAGCCGGAGTTTGCGCCAGGATAAGGAAACCGTCCGACATCGGCGCTGACATGAACCACTTGTGCCCGGTAATTCGATAGTGATCTCCGGCGCGCTGCGCCTCGCTTGTATTGGCGCGCACATCGGTGCCGCCCTGTTTTTCTGTCATTCCCATGCCGAGCGTCACCGCCGGCTTTTCCCACCACGGCCGGAACGATCCATCGTACTCGCAACCGGCCAGTTTTTGCCGCCAGGCATTCGCGATACCCGGCTCGGCTTGCAAGGCCGCCATGGCGGCATGGGTCATTGTCAGCGGACAGATATGCCCGGCTTCCGCCTGATAAGCCATGAACAAGCGGATAGCCCTGGACACATGTGTTCCCCCGGCTCAGGTCAGGTTATGAATTTGCGCCTCCATTCCCGCCTGCATCAAGCGGTGGTAGGTCGGATGGAATTCGACCGCATCCTTGCGCGCACCACGCGCGTCATGGGTCAACAGTTTCGGCTCATGGGTATTGGCCAGGTAGCCTAACTCAAAGAATTCCGCGCTTCCCCATTGCGCTCCAAGCTGGCTCAACCGGCTACGTTCGGCACCGGACAAATTGCGCGCCGCATCCTCCAGCGCAGGATTGGAACCAAACAGATTGATGCCGGCGAAAGGCGGCGTCTGGTTAACCACGCCGTCATCGGAAGCCATCCCGCCTTTCGTTGAAAAGTTTGACATATCGGCCATCTGCGGCCCCCGGTGTTGGTACGGCGCCCTGCGCGGAAATGATCATGCGCCGCTCGCCGCGGACAAACGCCCTTCAAGCTCCAGATGCAATTCACTGGGGCATCAAGCGAAAAATGGCCCGGATTTTCCCGGGCATGTTGCTCCATTGCCTGGGATCGAACAACACACATGCACTCACAAGAAACGATGAACGCACCCTGAGGGCTATTCGCCAGCCATCTTGTACGCCAGCGGGTCAGGCTCTCGGCTGCGCAGCTCCTCCTCCCGGCGTGCAATATAATCACGCGTCACCGGCACTGCATCGACCTTCCGGGTCAACAGGAATTGAAAAACGACATTCTGGCCAAGCCGGAAGCTGGCCTCGCTCCCGGACAAATAGAAATCCCACATCCGGCAAAATCGCTCGTCGTATAGCGATTTGACCTCATCCCATCGCGCCAGAAAGCGCTTACGCCATTCGCGCAGCGTATCGGCGTAGTGAAGCCGCAGGATTTCGATATCAGATACGATAAGCCCGGCCTTTTCGATTGCTGTACTCACTTCCGACAGCGCAGGAATATAACCGCCGGGGAAAATATACTTGTCGATCCAGGGGTTGGTAACACCCGGTCCATCGGTACGGCCGATCGTGTGGATTAACGCCGTACCGTCCTGGCTCAGCATGTCGGCCACCTTGTTGAAATAGGCTTCCAGGTAGCCGGCGCCGACATGCTCCAACATGCCGACGGAGACAATACGATCAAACTGTTCGTCGACGGCCCGGTAATCCTGCAACCTGAAATCGATCTTGTCGCCGAGGTTGTTCTGCACGGCCCGCTTGTTGGCAACGCTCAACTGCTCCTGGGACAGGGTAACGCCTGTGACCTTCGCATCGCACATCTCGGCCAGGTAAAGGCCCATGCCGCCCCAGCCGCAGCCGATATCGAGCACGCGGTCACCTTGCTGCACGTCCATCTTTGCCACGATATGCCGTTTCTTGGCGAGTTGCGCCTCTTCCAGTGTCGAATCCGCATGCTCAAAATAGCCGCAGGAATATTGCATGTCCGGATCGAGAAACAGCGAATACAAACGGCCATCCAGGTCGTAATGGTGCGCAACGTTCGAGCGCGCCCGCCGCATATGATTGTTTTGCTTCAAACCCCGGATCATGAATCGCATGCGATCGGCGAGGCGCAAAACCGTGCTCATATCGGCAGCCGATATGTTGCGCTGCGCAGCCATGTGCAGATCAAATATGTCGCCACCTTCGATCAGCAATTGCCCGGCCATGTAGAGCTCGCCGAGGGTCAGAGCCGGATCCCGCAACAGGCGGACCTCGGCCGCCTTGTCCGTCAGGGTGATGGTAAGCGGCTTGCCGGACCCGTCACCGATGGTAAACTCATGCCCTGACGACGTGCGGATCGTATAATTGCCAAACTTTACTATTCGGCGCAGGAACGCTTCGAGAAGCCTGTCCATCACTCAACTCCCAGATCGGCTTTAAGCCAATACCCCGCCTCAATTGATCCGATTGCTTTCGGTTTTTTTGTGTTTGCTGCCTGCCAATTCTGCGAATTCAACATATTTTTCGCGTGTAATAACAATTATTGCATTTCGAATTTGCAACCTTGTCAAGTTGCAATTGTAAATTGGCTGATTTTGAATGATTATGATGTGGCTCAAAGTTGCAGTTCCTCGCCCGGTATAGCGTGAGACCATCTGCCGCTCGCGGGAGCACTAAAATCACGGTAAGAGATGAATCTGCATGGCCGCAGGCCGCTTCTCGCCAGCGAAAGCGAACGAAAAAAGGCGCGGGAGCCGGATGCAAACGATACGGCGTATTATGATATAAATATCTGATTTATAACAATATACGATGTATCAAATGGGAACGGATGGGAATGGATTACAGGCGATGTTTTGATCAGGCGATCGGACGCCTGCGTGACGAGCGGCGATACCGAATTTTCGCTGATCTCGAACGCGCGCCGGACCGTTTCCCCCAGGCCGTGTGGTATCCGGACGGCCCGGATTCGCTGCCTCGCGACGTAACGATCTGGTGTTCGAACGATTACCTCGCGATGGGCCAAAATCCTATTGTTATCAAGGCGATGCAGCAGGCGGCTGGCCAATTTGGCGCCGGTGCCGGCGGGACCAGAAATATATCCGGCACCAACCACACTCTGGTCAAGCTGGAGGAAGAACTCGCCGACCTGCACGGCAAGCCGGCAGCCCTCGCCTTCACATCAGGGTGGATATCGAACCTCGCTACTATCAGCACAGTGGCGCAATTGCTGCCGGATTGTCTCATTCTCTCGGACGCGCTCAACCACAATTCCATGATCGAAGGCGTTAAACGGTCCGGCGTCACGAAACAGATCTTCCGCCACAATGATACCCAGCACCTGGAGGAATTGCTCAAGGCGGCGGGCCCCGAGCGTGCCAAGCTGATCGTCTTTGAAAGCCTTTATTCCATGGATGGCGATATTGCTCCGGTTGCGCGCATCGCTGAACTGGCTAGGCGCTACAACGCTTTGACATATGTCGATGAGGTTCACGCTGTCGGCATGTACGGCCCGACCGGCGGCGGCATATGCCAGCGCGAGGGCGTTATGGACCAGATCGACATAATCGAGGGAACGCTCGCCAAGAGCTTCGGCACCCTGGGCGGATATATAGCAGCCGACGCCAACATCATCGACGCCGTGCGGAGTTATGCGCCTTCATTCATTTTTACGACCGCACTACCTCCTGCAGTTGCCGCGGCGGCCCATGCCGCGGTCAAACATTTGAAAGGCTCGCGCGCCGAGCGCGAGGGCCAGAAGGCCCAGGTCGCGAAAACGAAATCAGCGCTGGATGACGCAGGCTTGCCAGTGATGCCGAACCCTTCTCACATCGTGCCGGTTTTTGTCGGCGAAGCGGAATTGTGCAAGCAAGCCAGCGACCTGTTGCTTGAGCAGCACGACATTTATATCCAGCCAATCAATTACCCGACCGTCGCGCGCGGAACAGAACGGTTGCGGATCACCCCTACACCACGTCATACCGATACCGATATTGAAAAACTGGTGGAGGCAATGGTCTGCGTGTGGGACCGTCTTGGAATACCGCTGTTTGAGCCCATTCCGGCACATGCCATTGCATTTGGTCCGGTAGCGGCCGAATAGTTCGCTAATGCGTTTTCAGCCTGCCGCCTGCATCGCAGGCGAAAAAATACGCGGCGGTTCCAATCAAGGTCAATGGTCTGTTGGGGGCACCGGCAGACTGTCTGCGCAGGAACCGTTCATACAGTAAAAGGTTGGACGAACGGTCCAATCACGCGTGTGCCCTACTTCTTGGCCAGCAAGTCGCGAATCTCTTCCAGCAGCACTTCGTTTTTGGGAGGCGCCTCCGGCTCGGCCGCCTTTTCCTCTTCCTTTCGCTTCATCGAATTAATACCCTTGACCACGAGGAACAGGATAAAAGCGACGATAATGAAATCGACCGCAACCGTCACGAAATTGCCCCAGGCCAGGATCGCACCCTGCTTCTTCGCCTCGACCAGCGCAGTCGCCGTGACATTGCCGCTCAACACCGTGAAATAATTGGAAAAATTCAATCCTCCGGTAATCGCTCCGACTATCGGCATGATGATGTCAGCGACCAGTGAGGCAACAATCTTGGAAAATGCCGCCCCGATGATAACACCGATGGCAAGATCCATGACATTACCCTTCAAGGCGAATTCTTTGAATTCCTTTAGCATTGACCCCACTCCCTCCTGTTCGTCATCCGCAGCCGCCTGGCAATCGACGGCTATGCAGATTAAGAGCTTACACATAAGCCAAGCTATCGCAAATCCGCTTCCAGGCCGGGCACAAGGTCCTGCCCGCTTGAGTATGCTCTGAAGACATACAACGAAAGCGGCAATAGTGTCCCGCGAATAAGGTGATAGAGTAGGCCCCATCCAAAAGGGCTGCGCAAGCCCGCGATGATCACCAGGCATGCCCGCCGGTTTGGGTCGATCGCCGCCACCGTACGCTGTTCAAACCGGCGCCGGACTGGCTGCGGGGCGCACCGGGCCACAACAACACGTTTTGATGATGAGTACGCAAAACAGGAGTTCCCGATAATGAACGCAGGCTGGTTGGCAGTATTGATTGGCCTGGCCTACGTCTGCACCCTGTTTGCCGTTGCCTATTATGGAGACCGGCACGGCAAGCGGGTGATGTCATCGCGTTTGCGCCCGGTGATCTACGCACTCACAATCGCCGTTTATTGCACGTCCTGGACGTTCTTCGGCTCGGTCGGCCTTGCCTCGTCCAGCGGCCTGGATTTCCTGCCAATCTACATAGGCCCGGTAATTGTCATAGGTATCCTGTTCCCGCTGGTACTTCGCATTGCACGCCTCGCCAAAGGCCAGAACATTACCAGCGTGGCCGACTTTGTCGCCTCGCGCTACGGAAAATCCGATCAGGTAGCCGCCCTGGTGGCAATCATCGCCGTGATCGGTGTTCTCCCCTACATCGCTTTGCAGCTCAAGGCCGTGGCATCGGCAATGGCAATGGTCCTGCAATCCATGGATGCCGGGCGGGCCGTTGCGCTTACAAATGTCCCGGCCTCATTCTCTTTGATTATTGCCATGTTGCTTGCCGGATTTGCCATGGCGTTCGGGACAAGGAACATTGACGCAACTGAAAACCAGGACGGAATGGTCCTTGCGATTGCGATGGAATCGCTGGTCAAGCTGACCGCCTTTATTGCGGTTGGCGTGTTTGTTACATGGTGGATGTTCGACGGTCTCAACGATCTCAATATCCTTGCCAATGCGACCCCGGACATCAAAACGGTACTAAGCAAACAGCCCGATCCGGCAGTCTGGATTACAACCACGCTGCTGGCTGCCTGCTGTATCATTCTGCTGCCACGTCAGTTCCACGTGATGGTGGTGGAAAACCGCGAAGAAAAAGATATTCGCACCGCGGCCTGGCTGTTTCCGCTGTATCTCCTGTTGATCAACCTGTTCGTGGTGCCACTCGCAATTGCTGGCCTGTTGACCTTTGCCCCGGGTACCGTTGATCGCGACCTGACGGTGCTTGCTCTGCCCTTGCAAGCCAACAACCACCTGATCACGATCATCGCTCTGATCGGCGGCCTGTCGGCAGCGACGGCAATGGTGATCGTCGCTGCGATCGCCCTGTCGATCATGATCTCCAACGATCTTGCGATGCCCCTACTGCTGCGCCGGCGGGCACAGCAGGGGAACCTTGAAGCCGGCAATCCGGCGGCGCAAATCCTGCTCATCCGGCGCGTGGCAATCGTTCTAATTCTGGCGCTGGCCGTTCTTTACCTCAACATTTCAAGCGAAGCAGCATTGGCGTCGATCGGACTGATGTCATTCGCGGCCATTGCCCAGATCGCACCGGCCTTTTTTGGCGGCCTCTTTTGGCGCGGCGGCAACGCCCGCGGCGCCATGGCCGGCCTGATTGCAGGCATTTCGCTGTGGGTATACACGCTACTGCTGCCATCACTGGAAACGGCGTCGACAAGCATCGCTGCAGTCGTTGCCTATGGACCCGTCGGGATCGCACCGCTCAAACCAACAGCGCTGTTTGGCGTACAATTGCCTCCCCTGGTTCACGGCGTTTTGTTTTCGCTAGGCGCAAACATCATGGCCTATGTCGGGTTTTCGCTGACCCGCAGCGCTGCACCGATCGAACGGTTGCAAGCGAATATCTTCATTGGCCGCGACCCCGTGTCGATGGCCCAATCCTTGCGCCTGTGGCGCGCCGGCGTTACCGCAGGCGAACTTGAAAACGTTATCGCCCGTTACCTGGGCCAGGACGCTACGCGCGCTGCGTTCGAGAATTACCATCGTTCACGCGGCGCAACCTACGACCGGGAAAATGAAAGCGACGTCCAGCTCGTGCGCTTTGCCGAACATCTGCTTGCATCGGGCATCGGTGCAGCCTCGTCCCGAACCGTCCTGTCGCTGTTGCTGAGCCGCACGGCGCTTTCGCGTGATGCGGCCCTGGCGCTGCTGGATGAAGCCTCGGCCAACCTGCAGCACAATCGCGACTTGTTGCAGCACGCACTCGACCATGCACGCCAGGGAATCACGGTCTTTGACCATGACCTGCAACTGGTCTGCTGGAATCGAGAGTTCTGCGACCTGTTCGGCTTGCCCGCTGATCTATTGCGGTCCGGCATGGGCCTGGAAGAACTGGTACGCTTCAATGCAATCCGCGGCATCTATGGCCCGGGCGGAATGGACGTCCATATCGGCACCCGGTTGGAACTGCTCGTCAACGAACGCGAGCCCGTACGGTTGCGCCTGCATCCCGACAACCGGGTTATTGAAGTGCGCTCTGCCCGCATGCCCGATGGCGGACTCGTTACCACGTACACGGATATCACCCAGACTGCGGCAACCGAAGAAGCATTGGAAGAGCGCGTCCGCGAGCGCACTGAACAATTGCAGCAGCTCAACCAGGAGCTGGCTGCCGCAAAAGCCCTGGCAGACGAAGCAAACATTTCCAAGACACGCTTTCTGGCCGCTGCCAGCCACGACATCCTGCAACCATTGAACGCCGCGCGCTTGTACGCGACGTCCCTCGTAGAGCGGCAAAATCCGGTCAATCCCATGAACAGCGGCGCGGCAAGCGACGGCGAGCTTCTCGGCAATCTCGATCTGTCCTTGCAATCGGTCGAGGATATCCTGACGACCTTACTTGATATTTCCCGCTTCGATGCCGGAGCAATGAAAACCGATGTGAGCGTATTCAAGTTGTCGAGCTTGTTCGATCAACTATCGATCGAATTCCAACCGGCAGCCCAGGCGGCAGGCTTACGCCTGGTATTTGTCCCTTGCTCGCTCGACATCGAATCTGACCGGCGCCTGCTGCGGCGGCTGCTGCAGAATTTGATCTCGAACGCGATAAAATACACAGCGTCCGGCAAAGTACTGGTTGGTTGCCGTCGGCGCGGAACACATGTCGACATCTGTGTGCTTGACACTGGTGCAGGAATTCCCGAATCGAAGCAACGCACCATTTTCCGCGAGTTCGAGCGCCTCGCGCCCGCCGCTCGCAGTGCGCCCGGCCTTGGCCTCGGACTATCGATCGTTGAGCGTATCAGCAAAGCCCTGAAGCACCCCGTTGCGCTGAACTCCACAGCCGGAAAGGGCTCGCACTTCTCCGTTCGCGTTCCGTTTGCCGCAATCAAGCCAGCTGCACCCGTATCCGCCAACAACAATAGCCCGTATCTGGCGCAACCATTGGCCGGCATGCGGGTCCTTGCGATCGACAATGAGCCGCACATATTGAACGGGCTTGATGCACTTTTGACCGGCTGGGGATGCACGTTTTCCGGCGCGCCGGATATAGAGGCGGCGCTTGAAATTGTGACCACCAGGCGCATTGTCCCGGACGCGCTGATCGCGGATTACCACCTGGATAAGGGCACAGGACTTGATGCAATCGACGCGCTTCGCGATTCCATCGGCATAGCAGTCCCGGCCGTATTGATCACCGCAGACCACAGCCAGGAAGTACGCAACGATGCTGAAGCGCACGAGACGAAAATTCTGAACAAACCCGTCCGGCCGGCAGCCCTGCGCGCGCTGCTCCGGCAATGGCGGTTCGTGCAACGCGCGGCAGAATAATCACCGCAGACGCAATCGCCAGGCGGTTATCCCGCAGTTATCCCGCGGTTACCCCGCGCTCATGGCCCGCGAGTCCCTGGCACCGGGCCAGGAGCCCGGTTTGATCCGCATGAACTGCGGCGGCGGATCGAGGGTAGCCCCCAGGGCCTCCGCAGCGTGCCAACCCCAGTTGGCGTCATCGAGGAAGGCGCGCCCAAGCGCGACCTGATCGACCTTGCCGCTGGCGACTGCATCCTCCGCCATTTGCGGGCCCGCGATATAGCCGACCGTGCGCGTTACGATGCTCGTCTCCGCTTTCACCTTCGCGGCGCGATCGATGTTGAAGCCGGGCCCGGTCGCCGGACGGCCACCGGCAATAATGTTGCCGGAACTGACACAGGCATAATCCACGCCGCGGGATTTCAACTCGCCGGCCAGGCGTACCGCATCGTCCACGTTCAAGCCGTCGTCGGCAAAGTCCGTACTGGTAATTCTGGCGCCCAGCGCAACATGGGACGGCACCTTCGCACGCACCGCTTCGGCGACCGCCAGGGGAAAGCGCAATCGCCGTTCCGCATCGCCACCCCATTCGTCGTCGCGCTTGTTCGACAACGGAGAATGAAACTGGTGAATGAGATAACCGTGGGCGGCGTGAATTTCGATCACGTCGAAACCAGCGCGGGACGCCCGCTCTGCTGCCTGTGCAAAAGCCGCAATCACCCGCTGGATATCTTCAACACGCATTTCCCGTGGCGGTGGAATGCCATCCTGGAACGTCAACGCCGACGGGCCGATCGTTTCCCAGCCCCCGCGTTCCGGCGGCTGGTATGGCGATGACCTGTCCCAGGCCAGCGGCGTCGAACCTTTTCGGCCGGCATGACATATCTGAATACCAACCTTGAAACCCGGCAGCGCGTATTTTCGCGCCATTTCGAGAACCCGAACCAGCGCTTTTTCGTTTTCATCGGAGTAAAGACCCAGGCATCCTGGAGAAATCCGCCCGATCGGTTCCACCCCGGTTGCTTCCATCACTGCCAGGCCAGCGCCGGACATGCCGAACCTGGTCACATGCTGGAGGTGCCAGTCGCTGGCCGTTCCATCCTGCGCCGAATACTGGCACATCGGCGAAATCGCTATACGATTAGGTACTTCAATTGGCCCGATATGCAGCGGCGTGAAGAGCTTTGAGCTCATAAACATTCCTCCGGTCATTGTTCTGCGCGCTTGCGGCGCGGCCTGAAACTCGCCGGCAAGCTACACGCACGGGACCAAATTACAAGTCCGCATCAGCCTGTACGGTTTCCCGCGCCGATTGCCGCAGAAAGTCAATTGCTGCAAGCGCTGTTTCGATTTCAGGCGTCTTCGGCGGCGGGTCCTGATATGGCAATCCGATCGCTTCGAACAATTCCACCACAGGCACGAAACGCCGGCCCTTGCGTTGATAGATGCCACCACCCATCATTGCGCGGGCGGCCACCCCCTCGCGACCATCTGCTTCCCTGGTCAGCGCCCGGTGCTCCATAACCAATTGCGTTCCCGACCACCATACTATGCGCGTCTCGACAACGAACTTCTGCAACAGCCGCAATTCCCGCCGGAACAGGACGCTGGCCGCCGACAACACCGGTATCCAACCCTGCCGGCGCGCTGGCCCGGCCAGGCCCATGCGCAAGATCAAATCGAAGCGGCCAAGATCGAAGATCGTCAGGTAACGGCCATTGTTCATGTGGAGATTGACGTCCAAGTCGTTCGGCAGGACGCGGAATGTCAGCCGTGATACGCCTAACGGCGGCCGCAGCCGCGGCCGGAATGGCGTGGCGGCAAGCAGCCAGATCATGCGCAGCCAGAGGTTCACGATGCAGACCTCGCAACCGGTCTAGGCAGCTTCCCGCTTGGCGCCAAACCTGCCGTAAAATGTCTCGCCTTTTGCCGCCATATCCTCAAGCAATGCGCAAGGGGCAAACCGTTCGCCGTATTTCGATTGCAGTTCCCTGGCGCGCGCGACGAATTTCGACGCTCCCATGCCGTCGATCAGGCTGAGCACGCCGCCGGTAAACGGCGCAAATCCGAATCCGAGGATGGAGCCAACATCGGCTTCGCGCGGATCAACGATGACATTGTCTGCGACGGTCTTGGCAGCCTCCAGCGCCTGCGTGAACAAGAGCCGGTCCTTAATTTCCCGCCAGTCGATGGTTTCCGGATCAAGCTTAACTTCTTGCAAATCGCCAAGGCCGGGCCAGAGTACCTTCTGGCCTTTTTCCGGATAATCGTAGAAGCCCTTGCCGTTCTTGCGGCCCTGCCGTCCATGCTTGTTCAACAATGCATCGAGCAAGGCCTCCTGCCCCGCATCAATCGCCTCAGTACCCAGGTCCTTCTTCGTGGCTTGCACGATCTTCCACGCCAGATCGATCGCCACTTCATCGTTCAAGGACAATGGGCCTACCGGCATGCCGGCTTGCTTGGCGAGGTTTTCAATCATTGCCGCCGGCACACCCTCGTTGAACATCAGGTGTCCTTCGCGGATATAATTGAGCACGCAGCGATTGGCGAAGAAGCCGCGCGAATCATTGACGACGATCGGTGTCTTGCGAATGGCGCGGACAAAATCCAGCGCTGCAGCAAGCGCCTTGTCTCCGGTCTTTTCACCAACAATGACCTCAACCAGATTCATCCGCTCCACCGGAGAGAAGAAATGAATGCCGATGAACTGATCGGGCCGCTGCGAATTTTCCGCCAGCGATGTAATCGGCAGCGTCGATGTATTGGAGGCGAATATCGCGTCCTTGCCGAGCACCGCCTCGGCCTTCCTGGTGACCTCCGCCTTGATCTCGCGATCTTCGAACACCGCCTCGATCACCAGTTCGCAACCGGCGAGCGTGTCATAGTCCGGCGTCGCGGTAATGCGCTCGAGCAACGCATCGCGATCGGCCGTCTTGGCGCGGCCGCGGTTGATCTGGCTCGTCATCAATGTGTGCGACAATTGCTTGCCCTTGTCGGCGGCTTCCTGATCGCGGTCGATGAGAACCACTTCCATACCGGCAAGCGCCGTAACATAGGCGATGGATGCACCCATGAAGCCCGCGCCCAATACGCCGACCTTCTTCGGCTTGAACGGCGCGATATCTTTCGGACGGCGGGCGCCCTTGTTCAATTCACCCATCGACACGAACAGGGTGCGGATCATGGAGCGCGCTTCGATCGAGCGCAGGATTTTCGCAAACCAGCGGCTCTCGACCTGCAAGGCCAGGTCCATCGGCAGTTGCAGCCCGTCGTAAACCGTCTGCAGCACCGCACGGACTGCCGGATAATTGTCCTGCGTCTCACGGCGGTAGATGGCATTGGCCGCCGGCCACACCATCATGCCTGCCGGCGAATAAACCCGGCCCGACGGCGGCCGGAACTTCTTCTCGTCCCAGGGCGCCACCGGTGATCCGCCGCCCGATATCCAGGCTTTCGCCTTCGCCACGATTTCACCGGCCGGCGCAACCTCATGCACAAGGTTCATTTTTTGGGCGCGCTGACCATCAAATTGCTGCCCCTTGAACAGCATCTGCAGCGCATCGCCCGTCTGCATAAGCCGCGCCACCCGCTGCGTACCGCCCGCGCCGGGGAAAAGTCCGACCTTGACTTCCGGCAGCCCAACCTTGACCCGGCCATCATCGGAGATGACGCGGTAATGGCAGGCAAGCACCATTTCGAATGCACCGCCCAGACACACGCCATTGACCGCGGCGGCGAACGGCTTGCCGCAGGTTTCCATCTTCCGGTAGAGCAGCGACAGTGATCGCGAAGCTTCGAAAAAGAACTGCATCGCGCTTTCAAAACCATCGCTCTTGGCCTTTTGCGCAAACTGGGCGCCAAAGCCTTCGAGCATCGTCAAGTCGGCGCCGCCGGAAAACGTGTCTTTCCCCGACGTGATGACGCAACCCTTGATCGCATCATCGCCTGCAACCTGATCGATCACGCTGTCCAGCTCACGCATCACCTCCTGGGTGATGACATTCATCGACCTGTCCGGCATGTCCCAGGTAAGAGTGGCGATGCCATCGGCATCCGTCTCAAAGCGGAAGTTTTTCAATTCCATGTCCGTGCTCCGCTCATACCCGTTCAATGATTGTGGCAGTACCCATGCCAACGCCGATGCACAATGTGATCAGCGCCGTCGACTTGCCGGTGCGTTCCAGCTCATCCAGCGCGGTGCCCAATATCATCGCACCGGTCGCCCCGAGCGGATGGCCCATTGCGATCGCGCCACCGTTGACGTTGACCTTTCCGTGGTCGGCATCGAACGCCTGCAGAAAGCGCAACACCACAGAGGCAAACGCTTCATTCACCTCGAACAGGTCGATATCGGAAATCTGCATGCCCGAGCGCTTGAGCACTTTCTTCGTTACGTCTACCGGACCTGTCAGCATGATCGCCGGCTCCGATCCGATATTGGCAAAGGCGCGTATCCTGGCGCGCGGTTTCAAACCTGCCTTTTTTCCCGTTTCCTCGTTACCGATCAACACGGCCGCCGCACCATCGACGATGCCCGACGAATTGCCCGCATGATGGACATGGCTGAGCGCCTCGACTTCCGGATGTGCCTGGATGGCGACCGCGCCAAAGCCGCCCTGTTCCGCGAACATCTGGAACGACGGTTTCAGCGACGCCAAGGACTGCATATCAGTCGAAGGACGCATATGTTCATCGCGATCGAGTATTGTCAGCCCGTTGCAATCCTTTACCGGAACGATCGACTTTTCGAAGCGCTTTTCATCCCAGGCCTTGCCGGCCCGCTTCTGGCTTTCGACGGCAAAGGCATCGCAATCGTCGCGGGAGAACCCGTATTTGGTTGCGATCAAATCAGCCGATACGCCCTGCGGCATGAAATAGGTCGGAACCGCAATCTGCGGATCGATCGGCCAGGCCCCGCCGGATGCGCCGATACCGACGCGGCTCATGGATTCCACGCCGCCGCCGATTGTCATGTCATGCTGGCCGGACATGACTTCAGCCGCCGCGAAATTGATTGCATCAAGGCCCGAAGCACAAAAACGGTTGATCTGCACGCCCGGCACATGATTGCCGTAGCCGGCGGTCAGCGCTGCGGCGCGGGCAATATCGCCGCCGGCCTCGCCAACCGGATCGACGCAGCCGAGAACCACATCATCCACCAGGTGCGTATCGAGTTCGCTTCGGTCTCGCAGCGAAGTCAGCGCCGCCGTTGCCAACGACAGGGTCGAAACTTCATGCAACGACCCATCCGGCTTGCCGCGTCCGCGCGGTGTTCTGACGGCGTCGTAGATATAGGCTTCAGGCATTGTCCGCTCCAGGTTGCATCGAACCGGATAGGTCGGTTTTTGCTGTCAGCATAGACAACATTACCGCATCCTAGAATGCTTCTTCCAGCATTGACATCATCGTATCGGCGCCAGTGGCAATGCGCGCAACATGGGCCGCGCCTTCCGGCAATACACGCTCCATGAAAAACTTTCCGGTAATCAGCTTTGCGTCCATTGCCGCTGCGGAATCCGGATAGGCGCCTTTCTTCGCAATTGCCGCCCTGGCTATCAGCAGCCACATATAGGCTTGCGCCACCAGGCCCATCAAATGCATGTAATCGGTGGAACCGGCCGCTGCGTTGTCGGGCTTTGTCATGGCATTCTGCATGAACCACATCGTCGCCTCTTGCAATTGTTTCAGCACGGCTCCGGTTGGCTCTGCATAGGCCTTGAGCGCCTCGTCGGCGGAAGCTTCCTTCACTGCCGCGCCGACTTCGTTGAAGAACGCGGTTACAGCCCGCCCGCCATTGCGAGCCAGCTTGCGGCCGACAAGGTCAAGCGCCTGGATGCCGTTCGCGCCTTCATAGATCATCGCGATACGGGCGTCGCGGACGTATTGGTCCATGCCCCATTCCTTGATATAGCCATGACCGCCGAAAACCTGCTGCGCCTTGACGGTGTTCTCAAATCCCTTGTCGGTAAGCACGCCCTTCAATACCGGCGTCAACAGGCCCAGAACATCGTCCGCCGTCTCACGCAGCTTGTCATCAGGGGATCGCTTGGCCAAATCCGCCTGCAGTGAAGTATACAGCATCAGCGCACGGGCGCTCTCATTGAACGCGCGAATCTCAAGCAACATGCGCCGCACATCCGGATGCACCAGCAATGGATCGGCCGGCTTGTCGGGCTGTTGCGGGCCGGTCAAGGCCCGCCCCTGCAGGCGCTCCTTCGCATAGGCAACGGCGTTCTGATAGGCAGCTTCCGATTGCGACAAACCCTGGTTCGCAACGCCAAGACGCGCCTCGTTCATCATGACGAACATGGCATTGAGCCCGCGATTTTCTTCGCCAATCAGCCACCCCCGGGCGCCATCGTAATTCATGACACAGGTCGAATTGGCGTGAATACCCATCTTGTGTTCGATGGACCCGCAGGAAACGCCGTTTACTTCCGATACGATCCCCGAACCGGACGGTACGAATTTTGGTACGATGAACAGCGATATGCCCTGTGTGCCTTCTGGAGCGCCCTCGATCCTCGCTAGCACCAGATGGACAATGTTTTCGCTCAGATCGTGTTCACCGGCGGAAATAAATATCTTCTGTCCGGTTATGGCGTAAGAACCATCGCTCTCCGGTACAGCCTTGGTTTTCAACAGCCCAAGATCCGTACCGCAATGCGGCTCGGTCAGGTTCATGGTCCCCGACCATTCGCCGCTCATGAGCTTGGGCAGATATTGCGCCTTGAGTTCATCGGACGCGTGCTCATCGATTGCTGCAATCGCGCTTTGCGTGAGGCCTGGATACATTGTGAAGGCCATGTTGGCTGACGCCGAGTACTCGTTGATCGCGGCAGCCAGCGTGTACGGCAGCCCCTGTCCGTCATATTCAGGATTGCCTGCCAGACTGATCCAGCCGCCGCCGGCGTAGGCCTGATAGGCGTCCTTGAATCCGGTCGGCGTTGTCACCGAGCCATCGTCGTGGCGGACACACCCTTCCTTGTCACCGGATACGTTCAGCGGCAGCAGGACTTCCTCGCAAAGCTTCGCGCCTTCCTGCAGAATGGCCTCGACAACATCGGGGGTCGCGTCCGCAAAACCCGGCAAATTGCTGTAGCGGTCAAAGTGAAACACTTCATTGAGCAAGAACAGAGTGTCTCGCACGGGAGCTTGATAGACCGGCATCGGCGCAAACCTTTCTCGGGCCGCTGGACCACCACCGCGATCTGTGCCCTTTGCCTGCAGTATTGGCAATATGGACCGCCCATCGGGGGGCTTCAATTCACACGCTTTCACATTTGGGCGTCAAACGTGCAGAGGTCCCGCTGCACCTTCAAATTATGGTGGGGGTTTGAAAATTTAGTTTATATATATACTATATTTGTGCGCGGTCAATTTCCAAATAATGGAATGTCACAGAAAAAGCGCCTTCGCGGGCGCTTCGCGGGAAAATATCGCGTATACAGCCGCTTACCGGCGTGGTCACGCGGCCGGCCGGGCTGCTTCCGGGGCGCTGTTATCCAACCGCTGATGGGTTGCGCGCAGTTCGCGGATCGCATCGTCGAGCTGATCGCGTTGCCGTTCGAGAGTATTGATCTGCGTTTCGATCCGCGCACGAGGCAAAACGGCTTCAATTTCAGCCGGTTCGTCGCCCGGACCCGAGCCCAGAATCTGGCTGATCTCGGATAGGGTAAAGCCAAGTCTCTTGCCTTTGAGTATCATTCGCAGCCGCGCCCGCTGTCGATGGTCATAGAGACGAAGGACCCCGCGTCTTTGCGGTCCAAGCAAGCCCCTATCTTCGTAAAACCTCAACGTCCGCAGGCTGACGGCGTATTTTGACGCTAGCTGCCCAATGGTCAGGAAACCATCTTGATCTTCCCCAAGGTGAGGCGTTCCCGCTTGTTGGACGCGATCATCGACAGTGCTTTCCATTGCGACCCCCATTCAACGCCCGGCCTTGCGCGATTGACACGCCGGACCTGTATGCTGCCTGCGCAATTGCTTCGCGGGGAAGCCCAGGCAGCCATATCGCTCGCAAAATGCCTGGGATCCAAGAAACACTGATTCGATCATAAACACAACCTAAGCGGGTTATTATATTTAATTACAACCTAATATGGATTGCCTGCTTGACTGCGCCGTTAATGGGCTGTGCCAAAATCTATCATGATTAACGAGTTGTTTACCTCAGCCAATGAAAACTGGATGGTGTAAACAAAACCATTGATTCTCAATCTGTCGCGGGCGCTGCTCATGGCAGCGCGCAGGCCGAGCGGAACGACTTATGAGCAAAGCATACGCCTGGAATGCCAACGGCCTTGACGATGACTTGCGATCGGCGGCCAGAGAGGCCGCGCGGTATTCCGGCCTCTCGCTTGCCGAGTGGCTGGAATTGGCGATCAGCGAGCGCGCCCGCGAACTGGGTCTTCATCCAGATGATTTCGACGACTACGACCGCGAGCGCGCCGTCATTGACCGCCTTGAGAAATTCTCGCACCGCCGGTCGCGGCGCACGCGGCGGGGAGACCGGCCTGCCGCGCCGCTTGAAGATGGACACCAGGACTACGACCGCGGCTATCGCGTTTCAGGACACGGAAGCGGATTCGAAGTACCATTCGCTACCGGCTACCCTGCCGAGCCCACGGAATACGCTGACCCGCGTAGCCGCGGCCATGGAAGCAATACGGACCCAGCAATTCGGTCCGTCCACCATCGCCTGGCCAATCTTGAAGCTGTGATGGGAGAAAACTCCCGTGACAGCTCGGGCAATCGGCTGGGCCGGACATTGTCGCGGATTGAAGCGCGCCTGGCTCGCCTTGCTCACCATGACGACCTCGAGGATGACGGCCGCGGTCAATTCGCAGATTATGGCGAAATCGATTCCCGTGACGGTCGGCACCGCGGCGAAACAAGCCGGCGGCGGCGCGACTCCAGGGCTCGCCAGACCCGCGAAGCCGCCGGGCGCCTGCATCAAAGTCTGGGTGAACTGGATAACAGCCTGCATGACCGGCGCGGCCAATCATCGAGCAAGGAAATGCGTCGCGCGCTATCAAGGCTGGAGGCCAGGCTGGAAAGCCTGGCCGATGGCGCAGAGCCGGGCTCGACGCTGGAATCCATCGAAGATCTCGGCCGCAAGGTTAACAAGATCACCGAAATGCTGAGCGGCGACGCCAGCCGCAAACACCATTCGCCAACCGGCGATACCGCTGCCTTCATTGTCGAGGATGCAGGCCAATCCCAGTCCGGCGCGGTTCGCCCGCGGGAACTTGCGCGCATCGAAGCCAAACTCAACAGGCTGCTGGAACAGGGCGGAAACACTTCGGCCGATAGCGGCATCCCGCAACGCCCGGCCAGGCGTTCGATCACCGACGCCATTGCCGAGATCAACCAGCGCCAGCAGGCGCTGGATGGCGCTCCCGGCGCCCACGCGAAACATGCCGCTGTGCCGGCCAGTCAATCTGGCAGCGGCAGTCCCATGAGAAACGATTTGCGGTCCATTGCCTCCAGGTTGGATGAGCTGCGAACCTTCAACCAGGTCGACGAAACCCGCGATAGCCAATCGCGTCCGGCGCCCGCCTCGGTACAGGTTGACCCTGCAACGACAACCGCATTCGATGCGTTAAGCCAACAGGTCGCGCAACTTAACAACGCACTCGCCGGACTTGCCCCGAAAGACTCCATTGTCTCCGTCGAGCAAGCCATCGCGTCACTCAATGAACGCCTGGGGCACACCGGGCCCAATGACGCCATAAAGGACGCGCTCAAACCTCTGGCTGCCACCATTGAACAATTGCGAACAGCGCTTCAGGAACGCAGCACGTCTTCCCGGGAAAACGGCATTTTCCTCGACGAATTGCGCAACCAGCTGGATGACGTCAAACACGTCTTGACCAAGCTGGCGCCGAAGACCTCTGTCAATGCACTGGAAACGGCCGTTCAGGAGCTTGCCCGCCGGGTAGATCATTCGCGCCAAGAAGGTGTCAAGGAAAACATCCTTCAACCGATCGAGGCCCTGATTGGCGACCTGAAAACCACGCTGACAAGCCGCGATCCCGGGCGGCAACTGACCACCATCGAGCGCGAGTTGCAGGCTATCAGCCAGCGAATGGAGCAACTCGGCACGGGCGCGGCACCCATAGACGATCCGCGCCTGCAGGATATCCAAAAGCAGACTGCATCCATCAAGGAACTTTTGTCGGCGGCGGTCTCGCGGCCGATGCCCGTCGAGAAGATTGAGCGCCAGATCAACGCCCTTGGCAAACGTATCGACCTGATCGCCAGCCGGGGCTCTTCGCCTGTAGGCGCTGCAGCAGTAAGCGAAAACGTCGAAGAGATACGCGCATCCCTGCAGCAGGGATATCCCGCGTTCGAATTCACTGCCATTCAGGACCGCATCGAGGATCTGTCGGGCAAGTTCGACGAGATCCTCAATCGCAGCGCGCCAAGCGAGCAAATGCACGACTTGTCGAACCGCATTGACGCGGTTCACAAATCGATTTCCGAGCGTCTCGGCCAGTCTGCAGGCGAAGTGCCGGAATCGGTACGCAAGCTCGAGCGACTGATGCTGGACATCCGGGACCGGCTCGAATCTGGAACATCATCCGCGCCTGCGGGAACCGCCATTCCCGGTCATACGCAGGATATCGGGCAGCGGCTGCGCGAGCTTTCCGAGAAGATCGAATCCACTGCCAGCCCGGTAGGCATCCAGCACATCGCGGCGCTCGAAGAGAACATCCAGGCACTGTCCCAGAAAATCGACACCGTCGCCTCCGGCGCCGGCTCCGACGCGAGCGATTTTGCGCTGAAGCACATTGCGGCGCTGGAGGACAACGTTCGCTCCTTGTCTGAAAAAATCGATGAAGCATCAAGCGGCGGATACAGGCCGGGTGAGACTTCGGCCAGCGCAAACTCCGACAGCCTGTCTTCGCTCGAGGAACGCATCCATGCGCTGACCGAAAAGATCGAAAGTGTGGCGGCAAACGGCGCAATACCGTCGATTGACGCACTTGAAGAGCAAGTCCGGGAAATAGCTGAGCGAATTGATCATCCCAATGTCAGCCTGCAGACCCTGACAACGATCGAGCAAACCATGAACGGCTTGCTGGACCAGTTTGAGGAAGCGCGTCTGTCGGCAGCCGACGCCGCAGAATCCGCAGCACGCAACGCCGCACGCGAGGCGCTCGATGAAAT
Organism: uncultured Beijerinckia sp.; assembly: GCA_964615275.1. Classification (GTDB taxonomy): domain Bacteria; phylum Pseudomonadota; class Alphaproteobacteria; order Rhizobiales; family Beijerinckiaceae; genus Terripilifer. Next base: position 62,208 of record CAZTMN010000001.1, read on the forward strand.
GCTGACCCGCGGAGCGCTCGCAAACGTCCGCAATGATGAATCGCAGGAACAGATCGCGAAGGAAATCTCCGGTCTGCGCGCGATACAGGAATCAAAGGACATTCGAACCCAAGCTACGCTGAGCGCGGTCCACGAAACCCTGGAAAAGGTTGTCGACCGCCTTGCCCTGCTTGAGGACAATATCGACACGCGTCAGGCAGTTGCCCAGGCCGGCGGCGCCCCTGGCGGCTCAGCGGCCGCATTTGCAGCCCGCAACGCAACCAAACCCGACGCCTTCGACGAAACGAAAACCGCCGGCTATCGGAACGAACAGGAAGAATTGCTTGCATCCGGCCCTGCGCCATTGTTTGAACGGCGTCCGCCGCTTGCTTCCGGGCCGGACAGCGCCGATGAAGACCAGTTGCGGGAGGCTTTGCTCGGCGCTTCGGCCGATTCCGGGATCGCTACAACCGAAGCGCCAAATCCGGAAGCGCGATCGGAGCGCAGCGAAACGGAGGCTTCGAAAGACGAAAATCCACAGCCGGCAAACATGTCGAAGGCGCTCAACCTGAACGACGCCGAAGCAATGCTGTGGGGCGACGACAATGACGACGAATTGCTTGAACCCGGGACCAAGGCGCCGCGCGTTGATGCAGGAGCCCCGATGCGTCCATCGAGCCCGGACGCGCGGGAAGGCCAGCCGCTGGACAGCTTTGATCCCGATGATGATCTTGAGTTTGAGAGCCGCGCCGGTTCCCGGGAGCGCACGGTGCCCGGCGCCCGGGCAACGTCGAGTTTCATAGCAGCAGCGCGCCGCGCCAGCATCGCGGCTCAGGAAGAGGCGGAAGCCGCCGCGGCAAACGAAATCGAACGCAAAAAGGGCCGGGACGGCAAGGAAAGCGCCCTGTCGGACGCACCCGCCCGGGCCGCTGCCGCTGCGGCAGCCCTGTCCGGCAAGCTGGAACGGAAAAAGAAAGACAAAAAATCCGGCGAAAGCGCTTCACCGGACACTGCCCCACGCTCGATGCTGCGCAATCGCAAAGTTCTGCTGTCAGTCGGGTTGGCGGCGGTGGTTCTGGTGCTCGGTACGCTGCAGTTCCTGCGCATGCAAGGCGAACCGACAACCAAGACCTCAGCCGTGGACGCCCCGAAAGCGGCGCCGGCAAAATTGACCGCCAATGCGGCCCCCCTCAATGTCGCAAGCATTCCGGCGCCCAAGTCGAAACCTGCCGCTCCTGTGCGTTCCAGGTTGCAATCGCAGAATCCGGCACGGACTACCGGGGCGGACATCACGGCCAAGCCCGCGCGCCTGCCAACCATGGCCAGCGGTTCGCTCAGCAAAACGCAACCCATGACCACCATGGCCAATGGATTTATCAAGCCGCCGGCAAGCCGAACCGCAAATGCCCAGGTCGACCGGCTCGCAGTCGCATCCATATCGGCAAAACCCGGCCTGTCCGGCGCTGAAACCGGCAACGATCTTTATGCCGAGGCAGCATCGGGCAAACCCAATGCCCTATACGAGCTGGCCATCCGCCATCTGGCGGGCAGATCGGTGCCGCGGGATTCGCAAAAAGCCTTCGGGCTGTTGCAAAAAGCCGCCGCCCAGGGTCTCGCTCCGGCCCGATACCGCCTTGCCTCCATGTATGAGAAAGGCATCGGGACCAAGCGCGACGCACAAAAGGCGCTGCATTGGTATGAGCTGGCCGCCAGAGCTGGCAATGTCCGCGCCATGCACAATTACGCTGTACTGCTCGCCGAGGGCGGCGGCGGCAAACCGAATTACGCGAAAGCAGCCCACTGGTTCCGAAAGGGCGCCGATCATGGCATTCGCGACAGCCAATATAACCTGGCGATCCTGTACGCCCGCGGCCTTGGCATTTACCGCAGCATGGGACAATCCTACAAGTGGTTTGACATTGCCGCGCGCCAAGGCGATCGCGGCGCGGCAAGCAAACGCGACCAGGTTGGGCGCCGGCTGTCGAAAAGTGAACTGGAAATTGCCAAAACCGCGGCCCGCAACTTTACCCCGCGCGACAAGATCGCAACCGCCAACAAGGTCGCTGCGCCGAAGGGCGGCTGGGTTCTCGACCGCGCCAGCGCCGGCAAACCGGCTTCCGGCAGCGGCCGCACCAAATCGCGCAAACGCACCGACAAGGTTTCTTCACTCTAAAAGCGTTCACGGTTTCATCGAACCGTTCCGCGGCTCCGATTTCTTGATCTGACGCGTTTATTCACCGCCCGGGAAAGGTGTTCGACTTTCCCGACAAGGCGATGGAGATTGCCTGACCATCAACCCGCCGCTGGTCGTTCGGCTGCGGGGGCGGAGTTCAAGCCGCGGCGCAGCGACTCTCGGGAATCGCATAAATACGGCCCGAGCTAATCACATAAGCCGTAACGTCCGCCATTCCGAACAATCCGGCAAATGCCCGGCTGCGGAAATTCAGCCCGCCCGTGTAAGCTCCGAACGCCGGCAGGATGCAGCGCGCACCGTCGCTAACAAAACATCTGCGCCGCACCGTGCCCGAAGGCGACACCACCCGGGCAGCAGGATGCAAATGACCCGCCACTTCGCCGGGCGCTGAACCAATCCGCGGCTCATGCCGGAATACCAATCCCGCGTGTTGCACCTCGTCATGGGCTTCGCCGAGCCCGGCAGGAATTTCCGTATCGTGATTGCCGGTAATCCAGATCCAGTCCCTGCCCGCCATGAGCGCGCACAATGCATCCCGGTCGCGGCCGGCCAGGCGCTCGCCTGCGCGCTCGTCATGAAAAGAATCACCAAGCGCGATAACGGTCCGCGGGCGATAGTGCCCGATGACTCTGGTCAGCCTTGCAAGCGTTGCAGCCGTATCATAGGGCGGCAACAATTGGCCCCGCTCGGCAAAGGCAGAGCCTTTCTCGAAATGCAAATCCGAGGCAACCAGTGTCTGCACGCCCGGCAAATAGAGTGCGCCGGACGCATCCGGTACGACATCCACTCCCGCAATCTGAAAATTCACCGCCGCCGGTTTCGCGCTGGCCTGGCAAACTGCCGCTGCCCTATTCACCTGATCCCATTGCCTCCGCTACCAAAGTCTGCGCCGCTTCCGCCAGCACCTGGTCCTGCGCCTCGCCAGCGACCGGCTCGCGGCCAATTTCCAGCATCACCGGCACCGCGAGCGGCGAAATGCGTTTCAAGTCCTTATGCACGATTCGCCCGTCAATACGCGACAGCATCGCGGCCAGCCTTTCCAGGTCCAGCAACCCGGTCATCGCATCAGCGCGTGCCGCACGCAACAGGATGTGATCGGGCTCGTGCCGCCGCAGCACGTCATAGACCAGATCAGTGGAGATCGTTACCTGCCGCGAGGATTTTTCCTTGCTCGGGAACCGCCGTTCGATGAGCCCCGCGATAATAGCGCAATTGCGGAACGTTCGTTTCATCAACGCTGATTCCTGCAGCCATTCTTCCAGGTCATCGCCAAGCATGTCCTGGGCAAACAGCTCCTGCATGGAAATCAACCCGTTCCTTGCCCGCGCGCCCGGATCCGCCAGCGACCAAACCGCCAGCGCATAATCGTTGGCGACAAATCCCTGCGGCTTGAGCCCCATGCGCTCCATCCGCCGGGTCAGCAACATGCCGAGTGTCTGGTGCGCGAGCCGCCCCTCAAACGGATAGGCTGCAAGATAATGCCGCTCCCCGCGCGGAAACGTCTCTACCAGCAGACCGCGTGCCGGCGGCAGGCGAGAAAACCTCTTTTGCAGTTTCAACCAGTCGCCAACCTGCTCTGGCAAAAGGCTCCATGACTTCGGACTGGATAACGTCTTGCGCACCCGTTCCGCCAGATACGTCGACAGCGGAAACTTGCCGCCCATGTATGACGGCACTTTCGGGGCATCGCCGGGCGCGCGGATAACAAGCGCTTCGCCCTCGACTATGCCCTGAAGCGCCAGTATTTCTCCGCCAAACAAGAAGGTGTCGCCAGGCGCGAGGGTCTCCAGAAAATATTCTTCGATCTTGCCCAGCACCCGGCCGCCCCGTCCAACGATGCCGGTATAGCCTTTCCCCGGTTTTTGCGGCGCGCCCTGCAATTTGGCCGGATAGTAGAATGAACCCGACTTCGAGCGCGCCGGAGCGCCTTCATCGGCAAGTATCGACATGGCGATCTTGCGCGCCCGCACGAGGCGCACTTTCAACTCATCGGATTCAACGATGGTTCCGACATTCATCCGCCAGCTCTGCGCCACCCGCGGATTGGCAACGCGCCACAATCCATCATTGCGTTGCTTGATTTTCGCAAAGCGGTCGTAACCGCCCAGCGCATATCCGCCATTGGCGACGAATTGCAGGGCTGCGTCGAATTCTTCGCGTGTCAGTTTCACATAGGGCTCGGCGGAAACAACTTCCGCGAAGATGCGATCGGCGTCGAAGGGCGCGGCGCACGCCAGCCCGAGAATATGTTGGCACAAAACATCCAGCGCCCCGGTGCGCAGGACGGGTGTATCCTGTTCACCGGCCGCCGCCGCATCAATGGCGGCGCGGCATTCCAGCACTTCAAACCGGTTGGCCGGCACGAGCATCGCGCGCGACGGTTCATCCAGCCGGTGATTGGCCCGCCCGATGCGCTGCGCGATCCGGCTTGCGCCCTTGGGCGCGCCGACGTTGATGACCAAGTCGACATCGCCCCAGTCGATTCCAAGGTCGAGCGTCGAGGTGCACACGACCGCTTTCAATCGCCCGGCCACCATAGCTGCTTCGACTTTCCGTCGCTGGCCCGCGTCCAGCGATCCGTGATGCAGGGCGATGGCAAGATTGTCCTCGTTGATGCTCCACAATTGCTGGAAAACCGCCTCCGATTGCGCCCGCGTATTGACGAAGACCAGCGTCAAACGCGCCTTTTTGATTGCATCGTAGATCTCCTCCATCGCATGCATGGCGCTATGGCCGGACCACGGCAGGCGCTCGCGCGTATCGAGCATGGAAATATGCGCCTCCGCGCCGCCCGGCGCATGAACGAGGTCGGCCATCGGCCTGCGATTTCCTCGCGCCGGCGGTTGCGCAACCAGATAGCGCCGCAATTCGTCCGGATCACGAACCGTGGCGGAAAGACCGATGGAGATCATCGCCGGCGCCAGCGAGCGCACATGCGAAAGCGCCAGCGACAGCAGATCGCCGCGTTTCGAGGTAACGATAGAATGCAACTCGTCGAGCACGACATGGCGCAGACTGGCGAACAGATGCGCCCCGTCGGCGCTGCCAAGCAGCAGCGTCAACTGCTCCGGCGTCGTCAGCATAATATCGGGCGGTATCCGGCGCTGGCGCTGGCGGCGCGATACCGGAGTGTCCCCGGTGCGCGTTTCAATCCGCACGGGCAAGCCCATTTCCGCAACCGGGGCATCGAGATTACGGGCCACGTCAACCGCCAAAGCTTTCAGCGGCGAGATGTAAAGTGTGTGCAAGCCGGCAAGGTTGCGCTTGGTCTGCGCCAGATCGACCAGGCTTGGCAAGAACCCGGCAAGCGTCTTGCCCGCCCCCGTGGGTGCGATCAGAAGCGTGCTTTTTCCCGCTTGCGCCCGCTTCAGCAGGTCGAGCTGATGGGCGCGCGGCGACCAGCCCCGGCTGGCAAACCAGGCTGAGAAGGCAGGCGGCAAAAGTGCAGAATCACTCGCAGGATCGGTCACCGGCAAAGCCTATAGCGTTTCGCGGAAATGTGGATACCGGTTTTCGGTCGCGGATCGCGAGCAAGGCGCGGCAACCCGGCGAAACCGCAACCTCGCGCCGGCGTGAACACAATTGAAAACGCCTGACCGGGACACAAAATCTTACATAAACTACTGTTTTATTCAAATTTAATTGATTCTTGAGCGTGAAATCGCGACGTGCGCCAGCGCACATTGCCGTGGTGAAGAGATCGTTACCTTCTACATATGGAAAGCCGCGGGGCTCATCGCGTTCTGACGGAGAGAGAGCGGCCCCGGTTACAAGGATCAGTCCAATGGCTGCAACGACCACGAAAATCACCCGCACAACCGGCAAGACCGTTCTGGGCCTTGCCGCCTTGTCGATGATCGCCGGCATTGCAGCAACACTTGCGATGCAAAGCGCACCCAGCGCCAACGCCGCGCCGGTCATCGCCCCGGTAATTACCGATGCAGCGCCGCTGACCATTTCCCGCAAGCCGGCCCGCGATCTCGCGCCCGGCCCCGGCATCCGCCTGGCGAAAGTCTCCAACAACGACGGCGGCTCCTGCTTCCGCGCTAGCCGTTACCTCGCCGGACAAAAGCGCACCATCAGCGAAACCTTCTGCAGCCATTAAATTGGCCTCTAAAGCGCTTTGTCTTATTTCTGAATCAAGAAATGAGGCAAACGCACGGTGTTCCAGTATCTGATCGGCGTTCGCGTTCAATCCGGTAATCCGGATTAAACGCAGAACGCTCTAGCTGCCTTCCATGTGGGCTTTGAGACGCATCGCTCTGGTGCGCATCGGCTTGTGCGAAAAGTCTCGCAACATTTCGGGCCGATGCTCTGCGCCCCGGGATGAGGGCTCCGGGTGCATTTTCCCGGCAGACAGTGAATACAAACATTCAAACAGCCGTCCGCAATCCCGCGCGCTACAGGCGCCGGGTTTTGGAAAGTCTCCTGCGCATCAACTGGGTCCGAGAAGTCTGCAACTTTTCGGGTTGACGCGACATGCAAGGGGCCGGAACACCGGGCAACCACAAGCACTATAATGGAACGCGGTTTACCGGCGTTCCGGCACGGCATTTTACAGTTCCGAACTTCCGCGCTTCCACCGGATGCTTCGGCGGCAAACCGCTTCGACATCCGATCCCCAGCCTTCAATTGGCAGACCGGTCGTAATGCCGGACGGGCGGACTCACCCTGTCCGCGCGTCAACCCGAAAAGTTGAAAACTTTTCGGATAAGCTGACGCGCCAACAAGAACGTCTGAACCGCCCCGGACGCGCATCTTCGGTCAAGACCCGCGCCGGAGGAGCCGCTCGCAGCCCGCCCGTCAAGACCGCTCGAGACTGGCCCCTCGCTTGGACGGCGATGCACGTATTATGGGAGAGGTTTTGGGGAGGGGGAGAAAGGCTGGAGCGAAAAATAAAAAATGGCCCTCATGCGGGGGAGCGAGCCGCATCAACCCGAAAAGTTGCAGACTATTCGGGCCGCTGACGCAGACGACCATCACCGACAAGCAATCACTGGCTAAGCGAATCCGCGAGGATGCCCGGCACGGTTCTTCTATCGTTGACGAAGAACTGCAACGCAGCCTGCGCATCATTGCCGCCCCTGTCCGCGACCACCTGCCAAAATTAGCGTGTCGCGAAACTTGCAAGACAAACCACGCCACTCTTTGAAAATAAGCTATTTGACGCTTAGCTCAAAAACTACTGCCAGTTTCTAGCAATCTCTTTTTTATCATCGCATAAGCATCGGGAAAATGACCTCCTTCGTAGATTCTCAAAATATTCGCGGCGGCTGAATAGTCTGGTCTTTCGAAGATATGATTGGTTTCGTTTCTCGCAAATTTAAATATTGCAGAGCTCAGTGCATAAATCGCAACTGTATTCGTAATGACACTGTCGAAACGGTGTGACGGACTTGCCTGACCAACAAGTCCCTTCATACGAAAGTGTTGGACTTGAACCTCGCGGATTATAGTTGACATAATTTCCGCGTCTTTTGATTCACTATGTTCGATACACGCTTGTAGAACCTTTATGGTATCTGGTGGCATGGAAGGACACTCGTTCAAAACGCCTGTATTCCAAGCGGGACGAGGATAACTCTTTTTGAGAACATCCGCCGATGATCCCGCATACTCACAAAATTCCGATAGCGCCAATGGAAGCACGGCCCTCGCAGCACGCGCCTTCCTATTTCTAACTTCTGTTTCCCGCTGTGTAATCGTTCTCTGTTGATATATTGCAATACCAACCGCCGTCATGGCCACTATATTCGTTGCGAACGGTGCCCATTGTGTTCCAGGCTGGAGATCGCGAATAATCATGTTGATCATCCAGATGGTAAAGGTCACAAACAGTAAGACTAGAAGCGACCCCGCAACCCTTACCATTGATACCTCCCAAGACATGACAGCATTGTGTTCCTAGTAATAACCTTAGCTTTTGGTCGCCGCAAATGCAGCCTGATTAGCAGACAAAACGGTATACTTGCTCGCGTGGCGATCTTGACCTAACCTCAACAAAGTTCGCAAACCGGACATTCGTTCGATATCAGAATATTGACCGTATCCCCCCGCGGCGCGCCGGATTTTTGTGCATCAACCCGAAAAGTCTCGCAACTCTTCGGGTTGATGCGGCGGCTCCCCGGGGTGAGGGCGCAGGAGTGTAGAGGCCGGGGCAACAGCCAGCCCTCACCCTGAGTGCGCCCGCAGGGCGTTTATCGAAGGGCGAGGGCGGGACACGAGCGTTTGGTTCCACCCTTCGATACGCGATGCGGCGCATCGCTACTCACGGTGAAGTACGAAATTTGGAAGAGGAAAAAGTAACATGACCGATCTGACCGCCGCCGATCTTGCAGCCCGCGCCGAGTTCAATGGCAGGCCCGAAAACACCGGCCAGGGCTCGGCGACGCGCCCGCAGACCGGGGACGAATATATTGAATCCCTGCGCGACGGCCGCTGCGTCTATATTTACGGCGACAAGGTCGACGACGTCACCACCCATCCCGCCTTCCGCAACACCGCGCGGATGACCGCGCGGCTGTACGACGCCCTGCACGACCCGGAAAAGTCGAAGGACATCCTGGTGCCGACCGACACCGGCAACGGCGGCATGACCCATGCCTTCTTCAAGGCGCCGAAATCCATGGACGACCTGCTCGCCTCCCGCAACGCCATCGCCGCATGGGCGCGCGAGAGCTACGGCTGGATGGGCCGTGCGCCGGACTACAAGGCCGCCTTCCTGGCGACGCTCGGCGCCAATGCCGATTTCTACGATCCGCACCAGGACAATGCGAAACGCTGGTACAATTTCTCCCAGGAAAGAGTGCCCTTCATCAACCACGCCATCATCCACCCGCCGGTCGACCGCGACAAGGCGGCCAACGAGGTCGGCGACGTCTGTTGCCACGTGGAGAAGGAGACCGACGCCGGGCTCATCGTCTCCGGCGCAAAGGTCGTGGCCACCGGCTCGGTGCTGACCAATTACACCTTTGTCGCTCACCACGGCCTCATCCCCGTGCAGGACAAGAAGTTCGCCGTCGTCTTCATGATCCCGACCAACGCGCCGGGGGTGAAATTCATTTGCCGCACATCCTATGAAATGACCTCCACCGTCATGGGCTCGCCGTTCGATTATCCGCTGTCGAGCCGCATCGACGAAAACGACGCCGTCTTCATCATGGACAAGGTGCTGGTGCCCTGGGAGAATGTCTTCGTCTACGGCGATGTCGAGAAGGCCAACAATTTCTTCCCGCGTACCGGCTTTTTGCCGCGCTTCGTCGTGCACGGCTGCACGCGGCTCGCCACCAAGCTGGATTTCATCGCCGGCCTGTTGCTGAAAGCGACGGAAGCGGCCGGCACCAAGGATTTCCGCGGCGTGCAGGCCAATGTCGGCGAGGTGATTGCCTGGCGAAACCTGTTCTGGGCTCTGTCCGACGCCATGGTGCGCGATCCCAAGCCCTGGATTGGCGATTATGTCTTGCCGAACATGGACCCGGGCAATGCCTATTCGATCATCGCGACAATCGCCTATTCGAAGGTGAAATACATCATCGAACAGACGGTCGCGTCCGGTCTGATCTATCTGAATTCGCATTCCCGCGATTTCAAAAACCCGGAGATCCGGCCCTATCTCGACCAATATCTGCGCGGCTCAAACGGTTACAAGGCTGAGGAGCGCGTCAAGCTGATGAAGCTGCTCTGGGATACGCTCGGCACCGAATTCGGCGGCCGCCACGAATTGTACGAGATCAACTACGGCGGCTCGACCGAGGAAATCCGCCGCTACGCCCTGTTCGGCGCCATGGCGTCCGGCAATGCCGACAAGTTCCGCGGCTTTGCCGAACAATGCATGGCCGAATACGACCTCGACGGCTGGACCGTGCCGGACTTGACCAATCCGGGCGAACTGAGCTGGCACGCCAGCAAGTAGAGAGGCAGCGGCAAGTAAGAAGGCAGCGGCAGGTGGAAAGAACAGGGTATGGGGAAACGGATTTGGCGCTTGCCACGATGAATCTGTTATAGCAACCGCACAATGCCTGCTTGCCAATCACCAACGGACCCATGCCGCTTGCCGCCATAGCCTACCCGCAGATCGACCCGGTGTTCTTTCACATCGGGCCGCTGCCCATCCGCTGGTATGCGCTGGCCTATCTTGTCGGCCTGGTCGGCGGATGGCTGTATGCCCGCGCGCTGGTGCGAAACGACGCCCTGTGGGGCGCATCCCCGCGCCCGGCGCTCACCTCGATAGATGATCTGCTGGTCTACGTGGCGTTTGGTGTCATCCTTGGCGGACGGGTCGGATACGTCCTGTTCTACAATTTCGATTTCTTTCTCGCCCATCCCGCCAGGATCTTTGCCGTCTGGGAGGGCGGCATGGCGTTTCACGGCGGGCTTGCCGGCGCGGCGCTGGCGATCTGGCTGTTTGCCCGCCGCAATCTTGTATCGGCGCTGACCGTGGCCGACATCTGCGCCGCCGTCGTTCCCATCGGCATTCTGCTCGGACGGCTGGCGAATTTCATCAAGCCGGAATTATGGGGCCGGGTGAGCGACGTTGGCTGGGCGATGGTGTTCCCGGGCGCTGGCCCCCTGCCCCGCCATCCCAGCCAGTTGTACGAAGCCGCGCTGGAAGGCCTGCTGTTGTTGATCGTCCTGTACTTCGCGGCCCGCATGGGCGCATTGAAGCGGCCCGGTTTTACCGCCGGCCTGTTCGGCGCCGGCTACGGCGCGGCCCGCATCATATGCGAATTTTTCCGTGAGCCGGACCCGCAACTCGGTTTCCTGTTTGGCAGCGCCACGATGGGGATGCTGTTATCGATTCCGCTGATTGTCGTGGGCATCTGGCTGATGTGGGTTGCATCGCACCGCCCTGTCCGCGAAGCTGAATCCGGAAGATCGGAAATCTGAGCGCCGGGCGTGACACCGGACTGGCGGCGGGAAACGGGGGAGCCTTCCACACCATGACTGCGCTGGCCGAGGAAATCAGACAGATCATCACGCTCGGCGGACCCATTTCGGTCGAGCGCTACATGGCGATCGCCCTGACCCATCCGCAACACGGCTATTACATGAACCGGGATCCGTTCGGCGCTGATGGTGATTTTGTCACGGCGCCGGAAATCAGCCAGATGTTCGGCGAACTACTGGGATTGTGGTCGGCTGAGGTTTGGTACCGTCTTGGCGCGCCGCCGCGGATCAACCTTGTCGAACTCGGCCCCGGCCGCGGAACGTTGATGTTCGACGCCCTGCGCGCGGCCAAGGTTGTTGCCGGGTTTCGCGACGCGCTGTCGGTTCACCTGGTCGAGGCCAGCCCGGCCTTGCGCCGGATGCAGGAACAAAAGCTCCAAGCTTACTCCGATATCATTGAGTGGCGGCCTTCCACCGACGATCTGCCCGAGGGCCCGGCGATCATACTGGCCAATGAATTCTTCGATGCCATGCCGGCCTGCCAATATGTCAAAACCCTGAACGGCTGGCACGAGCGCGTCATCGGTCATGACGGCGAAGGCGGATTGCGCTGTGGACTGGCCCCGGACCCCGTCCCGCAGATCCGGGCGGAGGCGGAGCAAGGTTCGGTACTGGAAATCAGCTTTGCCGCCTATGAGACCATGCAGCAACTTTCCGCCCATGTCCTGGAGCATGGCGGCGCTGTTCTTGCCATCGACTATGGCCATATCGCTACAGGACCATCGGAAACCTTGCAGGCGATGCGCAACCACGCCGCGGCAGACCCGCTTGCGGAGCCCGGCGAGGCCGATATCACAATGCACGTCGACTTCGCCAATCTGGCGCGCGCGGCAAAGTCGACAGGCGCCAGCGTCTCCGGGCCGGTCATTCAGGCCGATTTTCTGACCTGTCTTGGCCTTTTCGAACGCGCGGCAGGCCTGAAACGGAACGCCGATATCCGCCAGGCAATGGAAATCGACCATGCGCTCTTGCGTCTGTCCGGAACCGGCCAGGAAACCGGTATCGACGGCAAACCGGTCCCGGCGATGGGCGCGCTGTTCAAGGCGCTTGGCGTGGCCGCAAAGGACATCGGCGTGCTGCCCGGTTTCGAACCAAGATCAGCGGCGGTTGACCGGTGATGCCTGGCGCGCATCCCATCCCCCTCACCGCGGCTCAACTGGACGCGCCGGGAATCCGGCACGGTTTTTTTACGCGCCAGGGCGGCGTCAGCTCGGGTGTCTACACCAGCCTGAATGGCGGCACGGGATCGAACGACAATCCTGATGATGTCGGCGAAAACCGCGCCCGCATGGTCGCGGTGCTCGGCATACCGGCGCACAACCTCATGGTGCCGTACCAAATCCACTCCGCCGATGCACTGACCCTCGATATCCCCTGGCCGCTGCACAAGCGCCCGCGCTGCGACGGACTTGCAACCGCTACCCGCGGCATTGGCCTGGGCGTTACCGGCGCCGACTGCGGCATGATCCTGTTCGCCGATTCCGAGGCCCAGGTTATTGGCGCCTGCCATGCCGGCTGGAAAGGCGCGCTGACCGGCATACTCGAACACACGCTTGTTGCGATGGAAAAACTGGGCGCATCGCGTCCAGCTATCCGCGCCGTTCTCGGCCCGACCATCGGGCCCGCGTCCTATGAAGTCGGCGCGGAATTCGTCGCCCGCTTCAAGGCCGCTGACGCTAGCTACGCCTCTTTCTTTGCACCCTCCCTTCGCCAGGGTCACAGCATGTTCGACCTGCCGGCCTTCATCGAAATGCGCCTGCGCAACGCGGCGGTGGGTTCGTTTATCAACCTTGCATTGGATACCTATGCGGACCCCGAGCGCTTTTTCTCCTATCGCCGCAGCGTCCACCGCAATGAACCGGACTACGGCAGGCTTATCTCGGCAATCGCGCTGGTGTAGACTGGCTACATTGCAACATCCCGGATTGCCGCGTGCGGATATCGTGCGGCACGCAACAAGGACAGATAAAAATGAAAACCGGCGACGCGATTGCGCAAATCCTCAAAGCCGAGGGCATTCAATATTTGTTCGGCTATCCGGTGAATTCGATTTTTGAACACGCCGCGAAGGCCGGCATCCAGCCCATCATCGTTCGCCAGGAACGCATCGGCCTTCACATGGCCGACGCCATGTCGCGACTGTCATCGGGCAGGAACATCGGGGCATTCGCCATGCAGCATGGCCCGGGCACCGAGAACTCCTTTGGCGGGATCGCCCAGGCTTACAGCGAATCCGTTCCGATCCTGGTTCTGCCGGGCGGCTACGAACGACGGCTGGAAAATGTCGATCCGAATTTTTCCGCTGTACAAAACTTCGCCCATGTGTCCAAGAGCGTCGAGCAATTGTCCTCTGGCCGCGATGTCGGCGCGGTCTTCCGCCGCGCATTTACCCAGTTGCGCAACGGCCGCGGCGGTCCGTGCATCGTTGAAATTCCCAAGGACGTCTGGGCCGAAGACGCACCGGAAGGATTTTCCTACCGGCCGACTATAACAAGCCGTTTCGGCCCGGACACGCAAAGCGTGGAAGCGGCGGCAGCGCTTTTGCGGGACGCCAAGCGGCTCGTGATATATGCCGGGCAAGGCGTTCACTATGCCCAGGCCTGGCCGCAATTGCAGCAACTTGCCGAATTGCTGGCCGTGCCGGTGTGCACATCCCTGGAAGGGAAAAGCGCTTTTCCGGAAACGCATGGTCTTGCGCTTGGCTCCGGCGGCGCGGCCATGCCCCGCATGGTGCGCGATTATCTCGACAACGCCGACGTTATTTTCGGCGTTGGCTGCTCATTCGGCGAAACCTCGTTCGGCGTGCAAATGCCCAAGGGCAAGACGTTCGTTCACGCTACGCTTGACCCAAAGCATCTCAACAAGGACGTCGAAGCTGCCGTTGGCTTGATTGGGGACGCCGCCCTGACGCTGGATGCGCTGCTGGCAACGCTCAAATCGGATATCAAGAAGCCCCGTGATCGCAAGCCGGTCGAACAGGAGATTGCAGCCGCACGCGCTGACTGGATGAGTCAATGGGAAGCTGTTCTCACATCGGGAGAATCGCCGATAACGCCCTACCGCGTCATTCACGAGATGATGCAGACATTCGACATCGACAACACGATCGTCACCCATGATGCCGGCTCGCCCCGCGATCAATTGTCTCCATTCTGGAAAAGCACGACACCGCTTTCGTATATCGGCTGGGGCAAGACGACCCACCTCGGCTACGGGTTGGGCCTGGCCATGGGCGCCAAGCTCGCCAAACCGGACAAGTTATGCGTGAACGTCTGGGGCGACGCGGCCATCGGCTTCACCGGAATGGATTTTGAAACGGCCGCCCGCTACAAAATTCCGATCCTGTCGATATTGTTCAACAATTTTTCGATGGCGTGCGAATTGCCAATCATGGAATATTCGACGCAGGCCTATCGCTCGACCGATATCTCCGGCAATTATGCCGAATTCGCCAAAGCCCTCGGCGGCTATGGGGAACGTATCGAGGACCCGGAGCAAATTTCAGCGGCGCTGCAGCGCGGCATCGAAAAAACCAGGGAAGGCACGCCGGTGCTACTGGAGTTTATCACCGCCAAGGAACTGCGCCAGTCGCGCTGGCCATACAAGGGTTGATGCAGGACCATACGGCGGGTTTTGAACTGGCAACCTGCAAAACACGTTGCACATGCGCCGCGAAGCATCACGATAAACACAATAAAAAAGGCCGGGTTTGCCCCGGCCTTCACGTTTTTTGTTCACGCAGGGGCTACGGACACGGATGCAAGCGCCCGTCAAAACCGCGATACAACCCGGTATCGGGATTGTAGCTGCGGAAACGCCGCATGCAATATTCAACATCGCTGCCGTATGCCGGCCGCCGGCGAACATATACCGGCTCCTCGGTTACAACTTCACCGCGTGGCCGTGCAGATCCTGCTGCGATAGCGCCAAGCAATGCAGCGCCAACTCCGATGGCGGCCGCCGCGCCCAGCGCGCGATTGCGGCGAACCCGCGCCCTGCCACCCGGGGTCCGTCCGCCGCGGATAACCGCACCGCGCCGCACGCCTCCGCCACGCCGTACTACACCGCCACCACGACGAACACCGCCGCGACGGGCGCCGCCCCGACGGCCACGGAATTGCGCCTGATGAAACAGCGCAAGCGAGCTCACTTCACCGTTCACCGCACCAGCGACACCGGCGGGCAGCGCATTCACGCTGCTCGTGGAAGCCAGCGCAGAAACGCCTGCAAAGGCACAGGCAAACAGGAAAGACCGGAATATGCGGGTATTCTTTTTTGACATTGATCGCTCCTCGATTACTCAAATATTGCTGTGTCCGGAACAGTGCTTGTATCACCGGATGGCGTCAAAGCACTACGTTTACGACTACAGGCTTCGAATTGAAGTCTGTAGCCGCCGCCCGACAATCAAAAGGTCTTGCTGAAGGCCGCACCAGAAGCACACTTCCGGATGAGGAACAATACCCGTCACTTGCCAATGGCGATTAGAACACACGCGATGTGGCGATACAATGACCGACGGCGGCGTTTGGCACATTGATTTATCACAATCGTTTTCGCAGCGTGCCAACCCCGCTTGTGAACAACGATAAGTGCGCACGGCGCGAAGCCAAACAGGAAAACCCGCCGTCAGCAAATGCTGCGGCGGGTTCCAATGTATTGTTTCACCATCGATCCGGGCGATCAGACCCGAAACGGGTAACTACTTGCCCTGAATAATCTGGGACGCGAGTTTCTTGCGTTCCGGATTTAACCCAAGAATTTCTGTCAACGCCTTCTCGGTCGAAGCGCCGTCGCTGAACAGAATATCACGCTTCTTGGATTTGGCTTCCGCTACGAACTTCGGATCCGTCAGGATGTCCTTTGCCATCTTGCGCAGCAACTCGACCCGATCCTTCGGAACACCAGCCGGAGCGGACAGGATGCGGCCAACTTTTTCCAACCGGTTGTGGAAACCGATGATCCATTTTCCGCGCTCGTCGACCTTGGTCTGTTCATAGACGCTTTTGACCTTAGGGAAGAAAATCGACTTGACGGAGTGGAACACGGCAACCGGCTTGCCGGCCTTGGCGCGCACGTATTTGAATGCCGATGAATCCGACACGTAATACGCATCAACCTCACCACGGCTCAGCGCTAGCGACGCCGCCCTGGAACCGCGATAGCCGACAACGTGTTTACATTTGACGCCAAGCGACATGCACACCATGCGTCCGCCGGACGTATCGGCCGATGAAGGCCCGTTGCCGCCAAATGTGATTTCCTTGCCAAACTTCTTGAAATCGGCAATTGAGTTGATCGGCGACTTCGGCTGCACGAGCAGCAGCCACGGCGACCAAGCCACGGTTGCAATATGCTGCATGGTCTTCAAATCGTACCGTACGTTCTTTACGCCAATGAGCTGGTTGGCAGCGATTGACGTACCTTGGAAGAAGACCAGCATGGTCCCGTCCTTCGGCCCGTTGGCGACCTGGTTGACGCCAATCATGCCGCCGCCGCCGGGCTTGTTCTGCACGATCACGGTCGCATTGAGGTATTTCGCAAAATGCGGCGCCATGATGCGGGCGTAGGTATCGTAGCCGCCGCCAGCGCCATAGGGCACCATGATCGTAATTTTCTTGCCCTTGTAAAACGCCTTGGCGTCGGCTTGCGCCGCCGTTGAAGCGCCAAGCAGTGCCGAGCCAGCCAGAACGCCGGCCGCAGCAGTACAGATTAATCCCTTGAGCATGTGTTTCTCCCTCGGCTCTGTGCAGGCTGTTCCTTGCGCAGCCCGGAACCCGCAATGGTCGAGCGCCGCCCGAAGGCTCCTGCATCGCCCGCAAGTATTGCAATAACCCCGCCCGATGGCAACTAACCGACAGGCGGGTGCCAGACTAGCGATCGTGTTCCAGTTTCTCCGCCGGAACATAGCGCCCTGTTTCAGCGTGCATCAGCTCCAGGATCACCGGGTCCCGGTCAGATTGCGGATAGGGATCAAGATCCCAGTGTCCGTATCGGTCCTCACCGCACAAGAGGGTGGCGGAACGGCGTCCGATCGTCGAACGGACACGCGCGGGAATAAGCGACAGGCCAAAGCCTATCCGCCGGTCTGCCGAGGCATTCGGCGGCGACCAATGCATCACGTGGCCGTGGTGGATAGAGCACTCGCCCGGTTTCAGCCCTAGCGCTACGCCCTTGTTGTCATCGACATGCCGAATCGTCTGTCCCCGGGTCAGGAGATTGTCCGGCGACAGCGCCATTTCGTGCTCAACCAGACCTTGCTTGTGGGAACCGGGATAGAACCGCATGCATCCTGCCTCGACCGAAGCCTCCGACAGCGCGATCCACATGTTAAAGTAGATGTCCGGCTCAAGGCCGAAATAGGTCGTATCCTGATGCCAGGACACGAAGCGGTTGTCCCCCGCTTCCTTGATCCAGAACCGTGACGCCAGCACAAGCACATCCGGCCCGCATAGCTGCTGCGCATAGTCAATGACCGCCGGCGAACGCGTCAATTCCCATGCAAAAGCAAGATACAGATGTATTTTCATGTGGAACTGGCCGGTTGAGCCATGCTCCGCCTCGTAGGCCTCAAGCGCCTGGCGGTACCTCAACGCCTGTTCCGCCGGTACAACCGGAAGCGGGCCGACAAAACCCTGCCGGTCCATCTCTGCCTTGATTGCGCTGGTGTCCGGATTGCTCATGGGATCATTGTGAACCGGATCCGCGAACGGTTCAACAATTGACGACACCCGAATTCAAAACCGGCCGCGATCTGGCGGACCGGTCAAACTCGTCCATCCGCGTCAATTAATGGCGGAGCCGCATTCAACTGTTCAATCGCAAAGCCCGCCGCGGACTTGTAACCACGCATGAATTCGGTGCGTTCCTCCAGCGGAATTATGTCGTCAATATTGTCGAATACCCCGCCGCAGCGCTCATCGACCATGTGCAGCAGGCCGAATGGCCCGGCACTGCGATTGCGTAGAACGACCTGTGACACCGGTCCGCACAGCTTTTTGTCGAAACTCTCCAGTGCGGCAGGAGAAACACCGTGTTCGAGCATGGCCGCGCCCAGCTCCCGCGAATCGACAATGGCCTGGCTGCCACCGTTGGAACCGGTCGGGTACATCGGATGGGCCGCATCGCCAAGCAGCACGACCGGGCCGTCCTGCCAGGTCGGCACCGGATCACGGTCGATCATCGGATTTTCAAATACGCTGTCGGCCTGGCTGATCAGGCCGGGCACGTCGAGCCAATCCCAAACCCAGTCATCGAAATGGTGCATGAAGTCCCCGGTCGCCACCTCCCGGAACCAGCCGGTCTGCTGCCAACCTTCCGAATTGTCCATCGTCACTTCCGCAATCCAGTTGATCATCGCCAGGCCCGTCCGCGGATCGGGTTGCGAAATCGGATAGAACACCAATCTGTGCCGATGCGTGCCGAGGCCAACGAAAGACGATCCGCTACGGATCGGCCTGCCCATCGTTGTGCCGCGCCACATGATCGCTCCGCCCCAGTGAATAGGCGGCTGATCCGGATGCATCTGCGCCCGGATCACCGAATGAATACCGTCGGCGCCGATCAGCAGCGAGCCTGTTTCCTCGAACGAAGCACCATCGGCGCTCTCGATCGATGCGCTGACGCCGCCATCGCCGGTTTTTTGGTAACCGGTAACCCGGCATCCAAGCCTGACGTTGTCGGGCCCGATCCGTTCACACACTTTGTCGTACAGGAGCATGTGGAACAAACCGCGGTGGACTGCATATTGCGGCCACTTGTAACCGGCCGACAGGCCGCGCGGTTCGCTGTAGATATCATTGCCATTGAGACCGACCAGCGCCCATTCTTTCGCCGGTACACCGACGCGATCGAGGTCCGCCTCCCCAATATCCAAATCGTACAATTCGCGCACCGCATTGGGTTGCAGGTTGATCCCGACACCAAGCGGGCGCATCTCGCGCACCGCTTCAAAAACGATGCACGGTACACCAATCTGGTGCAGCGTCAGCGCCGTTGCCAGCCCGCCAATGCCGCCGCCGGCTATAAGCACTCGTCGATCCGTCATGACTTCAACCCGCAATACAAAGACGGATTTTCCTACCACCGGCCAATCTAACGGTGCAAGCTACGCAAGGATCCGCATGCATTGCACACCCGCACCTATGGGAAACGCTTGCCATCGCATGGGCCAACGGGTGTAATACGGCGTCAATTGGACTTTATGGGCTGGAGAACGGCATGGCAGGCAACGATATAAAATTGCGATCGAGCGAGGGGAGCGATTTCGATTGCTATCTTGCCTTGCCGGACAACGGACCGGCCCCCGCCGCCATCATCGTCGCTGCAGTCACGGGCGTTGGCCCGGATATGCGCGCCATGGCGGATGATCTCGCCGCCAATGGCATTATTGCGGCGGCGCCGGACATGTTCTGGCGCACCGATCCTGGCTATATCGAGCGCTCGGAAGAAACCCAGCCGCGCATTCACGCGCGCACCCAGCCGCGCGAAGAAGTCATCAATACCGGCATTCAGGACGTTGCCGACGTTTCCAGCCATTTGAAAAATCTCGACGCCTGCAATGGCCGGGTCGCGGTTCTTGGATTTTGCTACGGTGGGCCGTACGCGCTCATCGCTACCGCTCGGCTGGGCGCCGATGCGGGCTGCAGCTATCACGGCACAAGCATGGCCAATTATACAAATTACCTGGAGGGCAACGACAAACCTCTGCTGATCCATTGGGGCAGCGAAGATCATGCAGCGCCGGCAGACGTCGTTACCACCTATCAGGATATTGCCGCCAGAATGGACAATCTGAAGGTCCACATCTTTCCCGGCGTGAAGCACGGTTACATGATGACGACCGCCAAGGCGGCCTATGACCCGAAGGCCTTTCGTCATTCCTGGGATGCAACCCTTACGCTGCTGAAAACGCTGAAATAATCGGCAGCAGCACGACGGATCCGAATTCGTCAATCAACCTTCCATACCCTTGGGAGACTGCAGAAAACGAGGCCAAACCGCTTGTGCCAGATCGCGCGGTCCGACTAGAAGATGGCTCGCACATCTTCGGCAATCGCTGGCGCCGAAACCGGGCATCGCCGCGGGAAATTCATTCAGGATTTCAACGAGCGCGCATTCGTCACCTCCGGGGAAGACCCAGGCGCCAAGCGTTCGCCCGGCAACCGTCAGCCGGTCGACATGCCAGCGCACCAGCTTGTCCTTGCGAAAGTGCCGCGCAACGCGGGCGCGGATACCGCCAGGGCCATACGCGCTTCCGCAATACAGGTATTGGCCTGGAGCGAGCTGCACATCCGGCCGCTTCGGCAACGAGATGCCGACAGGCGAGACAATCGCGATCAGCAGGACATAGGCGCCGCCATCACGTGGAAGCGTTTCAACATCAACGTGGAAGCTGGCAACGCCCGGCCGCCGACGCCGGCTTCGAGCGCCGTTAACCCGTTGCGGCTTTGGCGAAACGGGGGAACAATTCATCGCCATTGTCTATTGCCCATTGCAGCAGCGAACGGCCGTCTGCTGCTGACTTGTTTCGCAGGAATTCGAATGCAGTATCGGCCACGCTTTCCGGCATGAAGGGATGGTCGGACCCGTAAAGCAACCGCTCCGGCGGCGCCAGAGCCAGCAGCGCGTCGATCGCCCAGGCATGCGACACCGCGGTCAGGTCGTAATAGAACCTGCGGTAAAGCCCGAGAACATGATCAGCCGTTTTGCCGTGCAGACCGCTCCCGAACCTGGCCAGGTGCAAAGACGTGCGCAATGCCAGAAACGGCAATGTTCCGCCACCATGCGGCAGAATGATTTTCATATCGGGAAACCGGTCAAGCAATCCAGAGCCGGCCATTTTGACCACCGCCCGCGTCGTCTCGAACGGATATTCTATCGTCGGCGCGGGCACGCCCATATCAAGCTGTCCAAAAACCTGCGGTGCGACCGGGTGAAAAAAGATCGTGGATTTGCGCCGGTTCAATTCTTCAAAAAGCGGATCCAACTGCGGATCGCCCGGATAGACGCCCTGCACATTCGTGTAGAGATTGATCCCGTCGAGTTGCAACTCGTCGTAGATGAATTCGATTTCCCGAAGCGTTGCATCCATGTCGGGCAACGGCAGCATGGCGAAAGCACCGAACCGGTCCGGCCGCCACGCTTTCAATTCTGCGGCCCGCTCATTAACCGTCCGTGACAACCCGGCCCGCTTTGCCAGCGGAACCGCATCGATGCCCGGTGCCGAAACCGATACTATCTGCGCGGCCAACCCACGGCGCTCCATCAGGTCCACGGCGGCATCGCGGTCCCAGGACGGCAGGGGATAGCCATCAACACTATCGATTCCCGCGTCCGCAAGGACCTGCCGGTATTCGTCGGGAATGAAATGCGCGTGAATGTCGATCGGAGTATTGCCCGCTGCCGCCACGATATCCGCCTTGTTTTTATCTTTGCCGAGACTCTACCAGTTGCGCTATCAAACCTCAACACGGCGCACTGGCTTGGAATCGACAAAGGCCCCGCACCAATGCGAGGCCTCTGCAAAATCGATCCGCGGAATCGGAGTGGCCGATTCAGTTAGCGAACTCCTCGAAGAACCCAAGCTTGCGCTGCATTGGCGCATCGTCTACCTGAAACAGGAATGCAGGCCGGCTTTGCGAATTATTGGTAAGCTCGATATGCGCGTGCGTCGGTGCACTGAGTGTGTCGTTCTGGTCCTAGTCGAGCGTCACGCCATCGATATGCGCCTGCCCGGTGCCCTCAACAACACTGAACACGGCCGAAGACGAGCGGCGATTGAACTTCACGCTCTCTCCGGGCCGCAGCATGATTGCCGAGAAACCAAGCACCGGCATGCACTCTGCGCCCGTCTCGGGATTGACATAGGCCAATTGTACCGGAGTGCTGCGGTCCGTAATGCCGGACATGGCGGTCAGCGCCTCGCGCACGTCACGCCAGGGAAACCGTTTCAGGGGATAGCGGTCGCGCGGACGGCTCAGGGCCTCGAACGGCATAAGGCCCGAGCGTACAAAACGCGTCTGCGAGGAATCCGGCTGGTTGCGTGTATTCTGTGCTTCGCCTTCGACACAATAGGACGCTTCGAGCGCTGCAACCGTTGGCAGATCAAGCGCATCCATCCACACCACCGGCTCTTTGCCCTCGTGGCCGTGTTCGTGCCACAATCCTGACGGGGTTAGTATGAGATCGCCCTTCTCCATCGGAAGTTTTTCGCCGTCGACGACGGTGTATCCGCCCTCGCCTTCGATAACGAAGCGCACCGCGCTCGGGCTGTGCTTATGGCTTGGCGCATATTCCTTCGGCAAGATGAGTTGCATTCCGATAAATATTGCCGGTGTCGCCTTCAGGCTATCGTGGCCCAGGCCCGGATTGGCAAGAATAAGCACCTGGCGCTCAGCCTTCTCCATCGGAGTCAACTCGCCTGCCCGCATCAACTTGGGGCGAATATCGGCGTAACGCCAGCAGGTCGGCTACGCCTTGCGAGTCGGAGTGTCATAAGGCAGCGCTGCACGCAAACTGGGCCAAAGCGGCACCAGATTATCAGCGGTTAAAGCATCACGATAATCGAGAGGTAATTCATCGAGCGTACCCAGCGCGGTCATTTCACGTTCCTCCAACAACTACGTTTTCGCGTGAAAGGAATTCAAGGCGCCAAGCGAAAACGGCACAAACAAAAATTGAAAACAATCCGCGCTAATGGAAGCGAATTTGATTTCACGCACGAAACGCCTGACGCAGAGACAGACGTCCGGCACTTTCATACTTGCTGCGTTCAGCCGCGCAACACACAGCCGCCGCTTCCGCTGCAGACTAGGGATGACAGACGTTTCGTCCTTGATATCTGTCAAGCAAACGCAAAGTTGTATGCTACGGCCTTACCCGCGCATGCAGAGGCGAAGGGCGTTCCCGGACAGTCAACGATAGCTTACGGCGCGGGGCTAAGCTGCCCCTGCGGCTTTTCACCCTTGAGAACGCGCGCCAGGTTGGTCAGCACATCTTCGCTCTCGCGTATCATGAACTCCGGACGCCCGCCAGAAATATGCGGCGTCCAGACTATGTTGTCGAGGTCGAGCAAGGGGCAGTCCGGAGGGACGGGTTCATACCGGTAAACATCAAGCGCGGCCCCAGCGAGGTTGCCGTTCTTCAGGCAATCGTAAAGCGCCTTTTCATCCATGATACCACCGCGTGACGTATTGAGTATGTAAGCGTCTTTTTTCATTTGCGCGAGGAACGCCGCATCGATGTATTTTTCATTCGCGGGGATATAGGGGATATGAACGGATACAAAATCCGACCGCTCCAGAAGCTCATCGCGCGACACGAATGTCACGCCGCCGAGTTGCTCTTCCTCGGCCGCCGTCAATTGCGTGCGTTTGTGATAGAGAACGTTCATTCCCATCGCGCGCAACCGGCGGGCTGACAGCCCTGCGTTCTCACCCATTCCCACGAAGCCGATCGTATGTTCGGCTAGGACGCGGATATCGCGAACCCCGACCCAGTTGAACTTGTTGCGCGGTGGATCGGCAGGAAATGCGCCAGGCAATGCCGGATCCCTCTGCGCTTTAACGCTGTTGTGGGCGTAGATAAGACTGCGCGCCAGAGCGAGCACCAGGGCGACTATGTTGTCAGCGCAAGACAGGCTCGAAACCCGCTGCAAGTCCGCTACCGAGATGCCGAGGCGCCGCGCCGTTGCAATGTCGATATGCCGGGAAACCGTCCCGAACTGCTGAATATGTTTAACGCGGCCGGCGCAAGCCTCGATCCGCGCTGCCGTCATCGGCGTCGTTTCAAGAATAACCGCGTCGGCCGATGGAAGAGCAGCATCCAGCTCACTTTCGTCCTTCGGCATGGTCACGCGGATACCTTCCGGCAATCCTACCTTGTCCGCGATGGAAGTGAGGTGATCCACATGCGGTGCAAATCCGCCACCGAAGAAATATGTGAGAACCTTTTCACCCTCTGGCGTCAGACGTCGCAGCAGCGCCATCTCCATCAGCCGGAACAGATTGTCCTCTTCACCAAACACAACGTGAAAATCATTCTGCGCAGACATGTTCGCTCCCCAATAATCTGTTGCGCCAACTTATAAAGCGAAGATCACCCTGGCAAGACAGCACTCAGTTCGCACCCACGGCATGGGCCGCGGCGAGCCGCCCGGAGGTAAACGCCCAGGACAAGTGATGGCCATGCCCCTCGAGGAGGACGCCGCCCTGCCCGGCCGAACCGGCCGCGTAAAGTCCGGGGATCGGCTCGCCTTCCCGGTTGAGAACACGCAACTTGTCGTCCACCTTCAATCCGCCCTCGCTGAAGACGATCCAGGATATTGCAGGCCCCATGGCGAAGAAGGGACCGCGCGTCATTGCCGCGCGCTCATCGTCCGCCGCCCGCGACGCGTTGAACTCATCGACGGACCGCGCCAACATATTCGCATCGACATTGATCTCTTGCGCCAGCTCTTGGAGAGAAGCGGCCTTGTAAACGACATCCGGGCGCGTCCGTTCATAGTCGCTGAGATCGGCGTAACCGACTCCCGGCGCGGTCGAGATGTAATTTGGATAAGCGCGAAATTGTTCAGCCACTTCGCTGGCGAAGATCATCCAGGCGCTCTTGCCATCCTGTTTGCCGATATGATCCTGCGGCCGGTTCAATTCGTCGCAAAACCGTTCGCCATTCGAATTGACAAGAATCGCGCCCTTTTGAAACAGCAAATGCGACGGCGCCAAAAAGGTCGTCACGAATCCAAGCAAAAACGGACGCATCAACTTGTCCGGCACGATCTTCATGGCAAGAAGAATTGCCCGCGCCAACCACGGCCACGCCGGGAGTTTTGAAATTATGCTCGGAGAAGGCGGCGCCTTGAACCGTATCTCCGGTCCCCATGCAAGATCGCCATTGACGATAACTCCGCCGGCAGCCTCGCCCATACGCTGGCCATCGCCGGTGCTGAGCGGATTGATCCCGCCAATATCCAGCAGCGGCCCGCTCATGTATCGGCTCTTGTATTCAAGGTCTGCCGAGCTGAAATCGCCGGACGCAATGATCACCGCCTTCCGCGCGCGAATTTCTTCCCCGCCTCGCATCGCAACGCCAACGGCCTGGCCGGCATCCACGATAATGTCCTGAACGACAGCTCGCGTGCGGATCGACACTCCCTGCCTGTTGCACGCTTTCTCCATCTGCCGGATGAAGCCCTTGGAATGGGGTATGATGGCATGCATGCGCGGATGCCGGTGCGGCGGCTCCGGCAACGGCCCCATGAAAACGACGCCGAGGCTTTCCAGAATTTCGATGGTCTCGCGCACATTATCAACCAGCAGGCGCCGCAATTGCAGATTGTCGCGATCGACGATTGGACCGGCGAATTTCGCCATATCCTCGAAATGTGCATCGGCATTGTCGTCGATACCGGCGGCCCGCTGCAACCTAGTGGCGGTAGCGGTCAGTGTTCCAACCGACATACCTGTCGTGCCGCCGATAGCACTGCCTTTTTCCAGCAGCACCACGGAAGCGCCGTGACGGGCTGCCGTCCAGGCCGCCATCAACCCGGTCCCGCCCGCGCCAACGACTACAATGTCGAACGTGTTGTCGTCTGCGTTCATCGCCGGCTCAAAGGTTCATTTCGCGAAATGCCGCCTGGGCTTCGCCTGTCGCCCGTTGTCCGGCCGGCGCCCCGCAATAGGCAGCGTTCTGCAGGATAATTTCTTTTACGTCATCCTTGTTGAGACCATTGTTGAACCCGGCCTTGACGTGCAAACGGAACTCTTCCCATCGCCCCATCGCCATCATGATCGAAAGCACCATGCAGGACCGGGTCTTGAGATCAAGGCCGGGCCGGTTCCAGACTGATCCCCAAACCTGGCGCAGGATGTAATCCTGGATCTCTCCGCTGAATTCATCCCGGTTGGTCTTCGCCGCGCTGACGCTCGCCTCGCCCAACACCTTGCGGCGCATTTCCAGTCCCGCCGCCTGGCGTTCCTCGTCGGTCATGATTGCTTCTCCCAAGAATTTGCGCGCCAGGACGTTGCGCACCAAGAAATTGCGCGGACCATAGCACCACGAGTGGCGGCGGCGAAAGTGGCTATCACGGCCGGTTGCAGGAGCTGATGTCCGCAGCGTAGTATCCGGGCTACACGAAGCTTGCTTACAAGCAGGCGTGCGATCCGCATCCGGGCGGAACGGGGATCCTTGCAAAGTCGCAGCTGAGAACATCAAATTAGGCAGAACGCATGACAGAAATTACATCGAGCCAAATCGCGCAACTCAATCTGATAGATGTGCACCACCATGTCATTCTGCCCGAATACGAAAAGGCGCTGGAGCGGTCCGGCGCGCGCGACCCCTCCAAGCCGTTGAAGCGGGATACTTCGACCGCGGAAGTTATCGACAACATGGGCCATTTCGGCGTCAGCAAGGCCATCGTCAACCCGCTCTCGGCTGCCGGCGTTCACCACGGCGATGATGGCAATGCCGATTATCTGGTCCGATCGACGACCGACGCCATGGCCAAATTCGTTTCCGGCGCGCCCTCACAGCTCGGATTTTTTGCGCCCCTGTCGTATCCCGACGTACCTGCGGCGCTGAAACAGGTGGAATACGCGCTCGATGAACTCAAGTCCGACGGGCTGATGCTGCTGACGAACCAGAACGGCAGGTATCCCGGCGATCCCCTCGGCGAGGAATTGTGGGCGGAACTCGACCGGCGCGAGGCGATCGTGTTCGTCCACCCGACGCGCCCAGCCAACCACGGAACGCTGAACATCAAGATGTGGGCCGCGGTGATCGAGTATCCGTTTGAAACAACGCGTGTTGCAACCAACCTGATCTACAACGGCTACATGAAGAAATATCCAAACATCAAATGGCTGCTGGCCCATGCCGGCGGCTGTTTTCCCTACTTGTCGTTCCGCCTGAAGATGATGGAGGAGCAAGACGAGCAGACGCCGAAATTTGGCGAACGCCACCCCGAGGGCACGGCGCCTTACGTTGGCCGGTTCTATTTCGATACCGCAATCATGGGCGGCCATGCGCCGATGAAGGCGCTGCAGGAAATCACCGACCCGTCGCACATCCTGTTTGGAACCGACTGGCCTTTCGTCAACGACGAACTCGTATTCGAGCAATTGGAAAATTTGACCACTACCGATCTGTTCACCGGCGATGCGTACGAGGGCATGGCGCGCGGCAATGCGGCCCGGCTGTTTCCGAACGCGTTTGGCGATTAACGGCTATAACGGCCGCGAAACAGCGCCGGTCAGGCAACTTTCGCGTTTTCCATCATCTGCGCAAACCGGGCGAAAAGATAATGCGAATCCTGCGGACCGGGAGACGCTTCGGGATGGTGCTGCACGGAAAACGCCGGACGATCCGTCAACGCGATACCGCAATTGGTGCCATCGAACAGCGATTTGTGCGTCGGCTCTGCATTGTCCGGCAGACTATCTTCGTCGACCGTAAATCCGTGGTTCATGGATACGATCTCAACCTTGTTCGTTGTGAAATCCATGACCGGATGATTGGCGCCATGATGGCCCTGATGCATCTTCTTGGTCTTCGCGCCGATCGCCAATGCCATCATCTGGTGGCCGAGGCATATACCGAAAACCGGCGTCTTTGACTCCAGAATCGTCTGAATGGCCGGTACGGCATATTTGCCTGTCTCCGCCGGATCACCCGGTCCGTTCGACAGAAATACGCCATCCGGCTGCATCGCCAGGATGTCTTCCGCCGGCGTCGTTGCCGGCACCACGGTTACCCGGCAGCCTGCATCCGCGAGCAGCCGCAAGATATTGCGTTTCACGCCATAGTCGATGGCAACCACGTGAAACCGCAAGGCGTCGTGTTCGGTAAACCCCTTGCCCAGTTCCCAGGTGCCCTGCGTCCACTCATAGCGCTGCGCGGTGGTGACCGAAGGAACCAGGTCCATGCCGTCGATGCCCGGCCAGGCTGCAGCCTCCGCCTTCAGCGCTTCCAGATCGAATTTCCCGTCCGGCGCATGGGCGATTACCGCATTCGGCATTCCCGTCTCCCGCACCAGAGCGGTCAAGGCACGGGTATCGATCCCGGTAATGGCGATCACGCCGCGCGCCTTTAGCCAGGCGTCGAAATGCGAATCGGCCCTGAAGTTCTGCGGCTCGGTTATCCGCGCCTGCAACACGCAACCGCGCACACCGGAAGAACCGGCGAGGTTGACCGTTTCGATATCCTCGTCGTTGGTGCCGATATTGCCGATATGGGGAAAGGTGAAAGTGATGATCTGCCCGGCATAGGACGGATCGGTCAGGATTTCCTGGTAGCCGGTCATCGCCGTGTTGAAGCAGACCTCGCCAACGGCGCTGCCCACGGCTCCAGCACCAAACCCTTCGAGCACTGTGCCGTCGGCGAGGACGAGCATGGCCGTGCGAACGGGAACGCTCCAACCTTCGGTGGAAGGGTTGGAAGCTGAGTCTTGAACATGGGTCATCGAGCAATTACATCCGCTGCGCATGCAAGCGCCCGCCAAGGGCGGTAAGGTGCCACCGTACCGGGACCAGCTTGCAGGATATTTCCCGTGCTCTATAGGTTTTTTCCCAAGAGGGAAACCCGTTCCGCGCCACGGAGACGAAAATCAACAGTTTAACAGCCGGTCGAAAAATCGCTCCGGCCACTGCGACAGGACCATAGCCATGCGTGAACAGATCAGCGAGCAATTGAAAACCGCCATGAAGGCCGGAGACAAGCGCCGTGTCTCCACCCTTCGCATGATCCAGTCGACACTGAAGGACCGCGACATCGAGGCCCGCACGGCGGACAAACCGGTATCGGACGCCGATATCCTGGCCATGCTGCAGAAGATGATCAAGAGCCGGCAGGAATCAGCCGACATCTACGCCAAGAACAACCGGCCAGAGCTGGCGCAGCAGGAAAACGAGGAGATCGCCATCATCAGCGAGTTTCTGCCCAAACAGATGAGCGAAGACGAGGTCGCCGAAGCTATCAAGGCCGCCATCGGCGAAACCGGCGCCGCATCCATGAAAGACATGGGAAAGGTGATCGGCGCGCTGAAGGCGAATTATTCCGGCCAGATGGATTTCGGCAAGGCCAGCGCGGCAGTTAAAGCAGCCCTGAGCGGCTAATCAGCTTTCCGGTTCAACGCCTCCGGCTTGCCGCCAGGCGTAATGCGGGCTGTGCTCGCCAGCGGTAGAGCACCTCTCGCAAATTTAATTGAAAACTCATTTGTTGACTTTTCATCAATATGGCCCTACCGTCCAGTTCGGAAGGGAGGCTGGTCTCAATGGATCAGGCAGATATTCTCGTGCGAACACCGTCTGAGGCGGAAGCACACATCGAACTCGGCAACCACGTCCCGGCCCTGTGCCTGATGCTCGGCGGCAAACTTGGCCTGCATGCCAAGCGCCACAGCGCCAGGCGGCTGGGGCTTGATCTGTGCGAATGGCGGATACTGCAAGTCCTGGGGGCCGAGGAGCGCGCCACCATCTTCCACATTGCCGATTGCATCGCCATGGATCGCGGCGGAACGAGCCGGGCAGTCGGCCGTCTCGAAAGCAATGGATATGTTGCGCGGGAATCCGATCCGGCAGACCGGCGCAAATCCTACGTTGTACTGACCGGCAAGGGTAGAGAATTGCACGGCTGCATCGTCGCTTTTGCAATTGCCCGCGAAGAGCGTTTACTATCGGATTTTTCTCCGGAGGATCGCACACGCCTGCGCAAAATGTTGAACCGTTTGATCGCGGAGGCGGAATTGATGATCGGCGAGCAATGGTCGCCTGAGTGATACGGCCGCATGCACAGGCTGTCGGCGCGAAATCACGTATGTACTGTGGAGGGAGAAGACAATGACCAATCTGGCTATGGAACCTCTTGTGCGCGACGCCTGGTACGTCGGCGCATGGGCGCACGAACTCGACGACGGACCGGTCGCGCGCAAGCTGCTCGGCGAAGAAGTTGTCATGTTCCGCATGAAGGACGGAAAGGCAGGCGCACTCGAAGATCGCTGTCCCCATCGCGGCGTCCGCCTCTCGCTCGGCCAGGCGGTCGATAAGGGCCTGCAATGCGGATACCACGGTATGGTCTTCGGCTGCGACGGCGGTTGCACGGATAACCCCGGCGAAAAACTCAATCCCGGGTTCAAGGTCCGCGCTTTTCGGTTGTCGAACGCCAGAATTTTGTCTGGGTGTGGATGGGCGATCCGGCCAAAGCGGACGAAAGCATGATCGTCAACTTTCCCTATCACGACAAAAAAGACGAATATAATTTTCACTACGGCCGCTACGACATTGCGGCCAATTATATGTTCATGATCGACAACCTGATGGATCTGACCCATCTCGGGTACGTCCACACATCGACAATTGGTGGCAATCCCAATGAGCATGACGATGCAGAGCTAACCACGACCCGCACCGAGAACGGTGCGCACTACGTCCGCTGGATGATGGGCTCAACGCCCCCTCCTTCATTCATCAAAGCCGCCGGATTCAAGGGACAGGTGGATCGCTGGCAGGACTTTGAATACGTCGCCCCCGCCTCCGTTCTGCAATGGGGTGGCGGCCACGATGCCGGTACCGGAGGGCGCGAAAACCGCGACAAGCCGGGCGGCCTCGTCGTAAGGCTGTTCCATCAGGCGACGCCGGCCGACGATAATAATTTCTACTATTTCTTCTCTACTGCTGTGCGGGGACTGGCCAAAGACCACCCCGGCAACGTTGCCTTCCACACCGATATTCTCAAAGCTTTCCTGGAAGACAAGCTGTTCATGGAATCGCAGCAGGAAATTGTCTCGCAGGACCCATCGCGCGCCCTGATGCTGCGCACCCACGACAAAGCTGTCGCCTATGCGCGCCAGGCCATGCATCGCTTGCAGGAAAGACAATTTCCTGTCGCGGCAGAGTAGAAACCATCTTCCGACGGATAAGATCATGACCAATCTGGCTATGGAACCTTTGCTGCGCGACGCCTGGTATGTCGGCGCGTGGTCGCACGAGCTGGACGACGGACCTGTCGCACGCAAGCTGCTCGGCGAAGAAGTCGTCATGTTCCGCATGAAAGATGGAATCGCGGGCGCACTCGAAGACCGCTGTCCTCATCGCGGCGTCCGGCTGTCGCTGGGCCAGACAGTCGATAAGGGCCTGCAATGCGGATACCACGGTATGGTCTTCGGCTGCGACGGCGGTTGCACGGATAACCCCGGCGAAAAACTCAATCCCGGGTTCAAGGTCCGCGCTTTTCGGTTGTCGAACGCCAGAATTTTGTCTGGGTGTGGATGGGCGATCCGGCCAAAGCGGACGAAAGCATGATCGTCGACTTTCCCTATCACGATCAGATCGGCGAATGGAACTTTCGCTATAACCGATACGACATTGCCGCAAATTACATGTTCATGATCGACAACCTGATGGACCTGACCCATCTGGGTTACGTCCATTTGTCGACAATCGGTGGCCACTCGGATGAGCAAAACGAGGCCGAATTGACAACCGAACGCACCGACAACGGCGCCCATTACGTTCGCTGGATGATGGGCTCAACTCCACCACCGGCTTTTACGCAGGGCGGCGGGTTCAGGGGAAAAATCGATCGCTGGGGTGATTTTGAATATGTCGCCCCCGCCTCGGTTCTGCAATGGGCCGGCGCGCACGATGCTGGGACCGGTGGGCGCGAAAACCGCAACAAGCCAGGTGGTCTTGTCTTTCGGCTGTTCCATCAGGCAACGCCGGCCGATGACAGCAGCTTCCATTACTTTTTTTCAACCGCGGTGCGCGGCAAGGCAAAGGACGATCCGGCCAATATCGCCTTCCACAAGGCCAACATGGAGGCCTTCCTCGAAGACAAGCTGTTCATGGAATCGCAGCAAGAAATTGTCTCGCAGGACCCATCGCGCGCATTGATGCTGCGCACCCACGACAAAGCTGTCGCCTATGCGCGCCAGGCCATGCATCGCTTGCAGGAAAGGCAATTGCCTGCAGCAGCGGAATAGGGGCAATCACCAAGCGGAGAAGTTAATGACCAATCTAGCTATGGAACCTCTGGTGCACGACGCCTGGTATGTCGGCGCATGGGCGCACGAACTGGACGACGGGCCTGTCGCGCGCAAGCTGCTCGGCGAAGAAGTCGTCATGTTCCGGATGAAAAACGGAACGGCGGGCGCACTCGAAGATCGCTGCCCCCATCGCGGCGTCCGACTCTCGCTCGGCCAGACGGTCGATAAGGGCCTGCAATGCGGTTATCATGGCATGGTCTTCGGCTGCGATGGCGGCTGCACGGACAACCCCGGCGAAAAGCTCAACCCCGGGTTCAAGGTGCGTTCCTTCCCGGTTGTCGAACGGCAGCATTTTGTCTGGGTGTGGATGGGCGATCCGGCCAAAGCGGACGAGGGCCTGATTGTCGACTTTCCCTATCACGACAAAAAGGACGAATACAGTTTCCACTACAGCCGATACGACATTGCGGCCAATTACATGTTCATGATCGACAACCTGATGGACCTGACCCATCTCGGTTACGTCCACACCTCGACCATTGGCGGCCACCCCGCTGAGCAAAACGCAGCCGAACTGATAACGACCCGCACCGAAAACGGCGCGCATTTCGTTCGCTGGCTGATGGGCTCGACACCGCCGCCATCTTTTGTCGAAGGGGCCGGGTTTCAGGGCAAGATCGACCGCTGGGGAGACTTTGAATACGTCGCGCCAGCGTCCGTGCTGCAATGGGGCGGCGCGCACGATGCCGGAACCGGTGGTCGCGAAAATCGCGACAAGCCGGGAGGTCTTGTCTTTCGGCTGTTCCATCAGGCAACGCCGGCCGACAACAACAATTTCTACTACTTCTTCTCTTCTGGCGTGCGCGGATTTTCGAAAGACCATCCCGGAAACGCGGCGTTTCACCAGGCCATCCTGGAAGCTTTCCTGGAAGACAAGCTGTTCATGGAATCGCAACAGGAAATTGTCTCGAAGGACCCGGAACGTGCCCTGATGCTGCGCACCCACGACAAGTCCGTCGCTTACGCCCGCCAGGCGATCCATCGCCTACAGGAAAAGGCCCTGCCGACGGCGGCGGAGTAGGGAAGAACGCCGGTCCCGGCATAATTGCCAGACTAAACCATAAGATATCCTGCGCTGGCGAACCGCCGTGCATGTGAATAGCGGGCGAAACTTGCCGCAAAAGCCGTCCTGTACGGGCGATCCTGCGCGGCCGGCTTCGGACCTCCATGCTATACTGGCGCCATGCGATTCTCGCCCCAGTTCCTTGACGAGATAAAAGCCCGGCTCCCGGTCTCGGAAGTCGTGCGCAAGCGCGTGGAAATCAAAAAAGCCGGGCGGGAATGGAAGGGCAAGTCGCCGTTCACCGCAGAGAAGACGCCCTCCTTCTTTGTCAATGACGCGAAAATGGCCTGGTTCGATTTTTCCTCGGGCCAGAACGGCAATATTTTTGACTTCGTCATGAAGACCGAAGGCCTGAGCTTTCCCGAGGCCGTGCAGCGCCTTGCCGGAGAAGCCGGCGTGCCGATGCCGGTGGAAACGCCGGAGGCCCGCGAACGGGAGAAAAAGCGCGCCGGTCTGCAAGATGTCCTGGAAATGGCAGCCGCGTTTTTTGAGGACCAGTTGCAATCGCGCGCCGGCGCCAGGGCGCGCGGCTATCTTGCAGACAGGGGCTTGACTCCTGCCCTGCAACAGCAATTTCGCATCGGCTATGCACCCAATGACCGCGGCGCCCTGCGTGAATATCTCGCCTCGAAAAACGCCAGTGTCGAGGTGATGTGCGAGGCCGGCCTGCTCAATCACGGTGAAGACATCCCCGTCGCCTATGACAAATTTCGCGACCGGGTCATGTTCCCCATTTGCGATGCATCCGGCCACGTCATTGCCTTTGGCGGCCGCGCGCTCGAAAAAGACGTGCCCGCCAAATATCTGAACTCGCCTGAAACACCTTTGTTCCACAAGGGATCAGTGCTGTACAATCATCACAACGCCCGCCGGGAAGCTGCTAATCGTGGCGCGGTGATCGCGGTTGAAGGCTACGTCGATGTCATCTCGCTTTCGGCGGTCGGCTTCGCCAACACCGTCGCCAGTTGCGGCACGGCGCTGACCCCCGATCAACTGTCCTTGCTGTGGCGCATGGCCGACGAGCCCGTATTGTGCTTCGATGGCGATCAGGCCGGACGCAAGGCGGCCTGGCGCGCCATTGATACCGCCGTGCCGTTGATTGGCGCCGGGCGGAGCCTTCGCTTTGCCTTCCTCCCGGAGGGCCAGGATCCCGATGATCTGGCCCGTTCCGGCGGTCATGCTGCGGTGGACAACGTGCTGAGCGCAGCCAAACCGTTGGTGGAAGTGCTGGTGCAGCGTGAACTCGAAGCTGGACCGGTGGACACGCCCGAGCGCCGCGCCGGCCTGGAACAGCGGCTGAACAATATTCTGCGTTCGATTCAGGACGAAACCCTGCGCCGCTATTACCGCGAGGACGTATTTGCCCGGCTGGGCGAGAGGTCAGGGTCCCGTGCGCGGCAATATGGCGGCGGTTCACGGCAATCGCGCGATCATTTTGCGGCCAGCCAATCACGGTTCCGAAAGGGTGGCAACAGCAACGCAATTGCCCAGTCGTACCGTGCTAAACCTCTAGCAAGCCCGAATTTGACACGAACTGCGGCATTTTCGGCGCATTCTACGGCCATCACGTCGCGCGAGGCGCAGATTCTGCTGACTGCCATCAATCATCCGGGATTGCTTGACCGCTATGCCGAATCTCTGGCCGAGCTGGAACTGGCAAGCCGGGACGGCAACGCCCTGCTGCGCGCGCTGCTGGATTTGGCGGGAGAAGATTTCACTGGCCACGACGCCCTTCGAGAGCGCCTGGCCGGGGCCGGACACAGCGCCGCATTGGCCCGGCTTGACTCCTTTGCCGCGATTGCCACCTTATGGTGTGTGCGCCCGGAAGGGGCCGAGGCGGATGCCGAGACCGCATTAACCCAATGCCTGGCCTTGCATCGCCGGGCTCACACGCTAAATAAGGAACTTAGATCGGCGGAATTTGCCCTCGGACAAGAGGCCAGCGAGGAAAATTTCGCCAGATTGCGGGAGATCAAACTCGAATTGGCGGCGCTCGACGGGCGCGAAGCGGCACTGGACGGTTTCGGACTTATGTCCGGGCGGCAGCCGCGCAACCTTTGATTTTGGAAACAGACAAAAATGGCGCGTGGTTAAGCGGAGCTTAATACGGCCAGCCGAATGTAGGACCGAACCGAATCACGCTGCGGCCAGCTGTTTCGACAATTCTGCCCGGTACGGTGTCCGGGTGCGGGATTGGCGGGAACGGCACAAAATCAATGGCAGCGGCCTGAATTTTGCACCCGCTGCGCGTGGGCGCCCCCGGAATCCGCGGCAGGATCGCCAAACCGGGACTTGGCGCCGGGGAGGCAGCGGGCACATTGGAGTAACCTTATGGCGACTGTAAAAGAGCAGGAAAAGACGAAGACCGAAGCTCCGCCGGAAAATCCGGACGGTCCGCTGCTGGATCTGTCGGACGCTGCCGTCAAGAAGATGATCCGCGCCGCCAAGAAGCGCGGCTTCGTCACCCATGACGAATTGAACGCCGTCCTGCCATCGGAAGAGGTTTCCTCCGACCAGATCGAAGACATTTATTCGATGCTCAATGAAATGGGCATCAATGTTATCGCAGCTGAAGATGTCGAGGACGAGAAGGATGCCGACGGAGGCGACCTTGTCGAACAATCGCGCTCGACCGCCGTTACCACGACCACCAAGAGCGAGCCGGCCGACCGCACCGACGATCCGGTACGCATGTACCTGCGCGAAATGGGTTCGGTGGAACTGCTTTCACGCGAGGGCGAAATCGCCATTGCAAAGCGCATCGAGGCTGGCCGCGAGGCGATGATCGACGGCCTGTGTGAAAGCCCGCTGAGCTTCCAGGCCATCATTATCTGGCGCGATGAATTGAACGACGGCAAGGTGCTGCTGCGCGACATCATCGATCTGGAAGCCACCTATGCGGGCCCGGACGCCAAGAACAATCAGGCTGCCGCGGCCAATGGCGCAAACGGCGAAGCAACGGCAGAAAAGCCCGAAGCGGCAGCGCAGGCGCCTTCAACCGCGCCCGCAACTCCACCGGCAAGCCTTGCATCCGGCGACGGCGCCGCGCAGGAAATGAACACCAATGAAGGCGACGACGACGAGGATGAGGACGATATGGAAAATTCCATGTCGCTGTCGGCGATGGAAGCCGAACTCAAGCCGAAAGTTCTCGAGACCTTCGACGCCATCGCGTCGGCGTATAAAAAGCTGCGCCGCCTGCAGGACCAGAATGTCGAGAACAAGCTCAAGAACGAGACCCTGACTCCAGCCCAGGATCGCAAGTACAAGGCGCTGAAGAAAGAGATTGTCGCCGATGTCAAATCCCTGTCGCTGAACCAGAACCGCATCGATGCGCTGGTCGAGCAATTATATGACATCAACAAGCGGCTGATCGGATATGAGACGCGCCTGATGCGGCTCGCCGAGAGCCACGGCGTGGCGCGCGAGGACTTCCTCAAACAGCATCAGGATGCAGAGCTTGACCCGAAATGGCTGTTGCGGGTCTCCAAGCTCGCCGGCAAGGGCTGGAAGAGCTATGTCGCCAACGAGAAGGACGGCATCAAGCAATTGCGCGGCGCCATTCACGTACTGGCGACGGAAACCGGGCTGGAGATCAAGGAATTCCGCAAGATCGTCCACAAGGTCCAGAAGGGCGAACGCGAGGCGCGCCAGGCCAAGAAGGAAATGGTCGAGGCGAACCTTCGCCTGGTTATTTCCATCGCCAAGA
>CAZTMN010000002.1:0-2715 GCA_964615275.1 uncultured Beijerinckia sp.
GCCAAGGTTGGGGTCGTGGGTTCGAATCCCATCGCCCGCTCCAAATTGCATTTGTTCATCCCGGTGACGCGGGTTTGTCAATTTAGCACACGGATTTCCGACCGCTGATCCGGTATTCCCTGCATTTACAAGTATCTGAATAGGTTTTGAAAATATTCAGCCCGTTTGGGCGGAAGCCATTTCGCTCATCCCGACCGACCAATACCGGCAAAAATACAACTTGCGGAATGCGGTACGGCTTCATAGCAACCCCGTATGGTTAACACACTCGTAACCGTGCGCACCGCACGCGCCAGGGATGCCGGCGAGATTGCCAATGTCCACGACCAATCGTGGCGCGAAGCCTATCGCGGCATAATTCCGGGTGGCGAACTCGAACGGATGATCTCCCGGCGTGGAAACCGGTGGTGGGAGACTGCGATCAATCGCGGTTCGAATATCCTCGTGCTCGATTTCGATGAGGCCATCGTCGGCTACACGACCTATGGGCGCAACCGCGCCAGGGCCATTCCCTTCAAGGGTGAAATCTATGAACTTTATCTTGCGCCGGAATACCAGGGCCTGGGATTCGGGCGCCGTTTGTTCAAGGCCGCACGGGCAGACCTGGCGCGGCACAATTGCATGACCACCATCGTCTGGTCTCTGGAAGACAATGACCGGGCGGTAGCGTTTTACCGGCACATGGGCGGTGAACCCGTCAAGCGTGCACCAGAAAAATTTGGCGACGAAACCCGCGAGCGAATCGCATTCGGCTTCCGCTAGCCACAACCAACCGGTTCAGCCATCGTTTCCCAACCGTGCCGCCAGCGCGGCAAGCTGCGAATCGTGCACACCCAGTTCCTGCAGATGTGCGTGGGTGTTCAACACGTACTCGGGGTTTGGCCCCGACTGTCCGATACCCTGATTGACGAAGCGTTCCATGTCATCGACCGAAAGCCGGCCGGCGTATTGAAAGTGCTTGCGGTCAATAACATAGGCAAGGGCGCGCCGCCGGCTTCCATCGCCGAATTCAAGGTTCAACAAGGTCTCCAGATAAACGCCGGTTGTTTGTTCGCGCACTCGCAGATAATCGACCGTTTGCTCCCAGTGTTTCTCCTCGACCCGATAGGCAACGCCGCGGCAGGCGCCGCCACGATCCAGGCCAAGCACCAATCCGGGACGTTCGGGTGTGCCACGATGAACATGGGAGTAGACGCAAAGAGAACGGTGGTAGCCGTGGGTACGCGCCGTTTCGCAAGCAACAAACGGAAACCCCGGCCGCCACATCAACGAGCCGTAACCGAATACCCACTTCTCGCCATCAATCTCCGGTATTGGGGTCAATTCACATTCCCAAACTGTTAGGCGATGGCGGAATTCAAGTTTTCTGCTATCATTGCACCATCGATTTCCGCACGATGCTGTAAACTGATTTCTAGGTCCGATGCAACGCCGGTTCAAATGGTTGATCGCTGTAGTCGTTCTGGTCTGCGCAGGATGGACCGGCATCTGGTTCTACGCAGCCAGCTATACAGAAAAAGCGATGGACCGCTGGATTGACCGGCAAGCTGCGCAGGGGCGCAAATGGACCTGCGCAGGCCGTAACATTTCCGGCTATCCGTTCCGGATGTTGATCCGCTGCAAGTCAATTGCCTTCGAGGGTCCGGGGCGCGGCGGAAAAATCGCCTTGTCCACCGGTGCGGTCCGCATCGTGGCGCAAATTTACAATCCCAAACTGATCCTGGCCGAGGCGGAAGGACCGGCCAGGATCGTATTGCCAAGCGGTGCGCGCACGATTGAAGCGAACTGGAGCCAATTGCGCGCCAGCGTGCGGGTGGCAAGACCGGTGCCCCAGCGCTTGTCCGTTCGAATGGAAAAACCGCAGTTTGAATTCGAAACTGCTGGACGCAGGGAAACCCTGAACATGGCGGATGCAGAATTTCACCTCAGGCCAGCGCCTGATGTGACCGCCGAATTTGGCGCAACCGACCTGGCAGTTCTGGTGAACAAGGCAGTGTCTTCAGCGGCGAACCGGATTACCGGCGATGATGCGCCGGTGAACCTGTCGATCGTCACACGGGTGACGCGAATGCCGCTGTTGTTGGCCGGACCAAGGAACAGCCGGCTGGAACACTGGCGGTCAGCAGGGGGCGACATCACGGTTCAAAATATCAAGCTCATCAAGAACCGGCTTGAACTGGACGCCAGTGGCCGGTTGCAACTGGACGATGGGCGCAGGCTTTCCGGCATCATGAATATTCGCGCTGCCGGCTTTGGCCGAATCCTGCAACGGTTCGGGCTGCCGGCCCTGCCAGGCGGCGGGCTGCTTGGCAACCTGCTCAACAGCAGAAAGGAGCCGACGGCCGGTGCGTCCGGGCAAGCGAAAAAAAGCGGCTCGAAAATATTCATTCCGCTGAAACTGCGCTTGCACGATGGCTTTGTCTGGATTGGCCCGCTGCGCACCAACATGCGTCTGAAGCCGCTTTACTAATTATGCGCGATCGGCGGCTGCAATCATTCTTGCAGCTTCACATCATGATCCTGGCGTCCAAAATCAGGCGCCGCCGTCTCTTGCCCCTGCTCGATGATGCTGCGGCGGATCGCACGTGTGCGGGTGAACAGTTCGAACAGGCCATCGCCGTCGTTGTGGCGAATCTGGCGCTGCAGGGCAATCAGATCCTCGGTGAAACGACCGAGCATTTCCAGCACCGCCGCCTTGTTGTGCAGGAAGACGTC
>CAZTMN010000002.1:2725-88807 GCA_964615275.1 uncultured Beijerinckia sp.
CCACATGGTCGGGTCAGATGCGGCAATGCGGGTAAAGTCACGAAAACCGCCGGCGGAAAATTTAATCACTTCCGATTGGGTGACGGCTTCGAGGTCGTCTGCGGTGCCGACAATGTTGTAGGCGATCAGATGCGGTACATGGCTGGTGATGGCCAGCACAAGATCATGATGTTCGGCTGACATGATCTCGATATTCGAACCCAACGCCTCCCAGAAGGAACGCATCGTCGCGATCGCGGTTTCATCCGTTCCGGCGGGCGGCGTCAGGATGCACCAGCGATTGTTGAACAGGGTTGCAAAACCGGCATCCGGCCCGGAATACTCGGTTCCAGCCACGGGATGGGCGGGCACCAGATGCACCCCGCCGGGCAGATGCGGCTCGATTGCCGCAATCACGTCGCCTTTCACCGACCCGGTATCGCTGACGATCGCGCCTGGCCTGATGTGTGCACCGATTTCACGAGCCAGTTGTTCGTTGGCTCCAACCGGAGCGGCAAAAATAATGACGTCCGCGCGCGCCGCGGCGGCAGATGCATCGTTCGTTACATCGTCGGCGATTTCGAGTTCGCGCACGCGCGCGCAAACGCCGGTGGAATGGTCGCAAGCAATCAGCTCGCCGACGACGCCCCTTGCCTTGACGGCGCGCGCGATGGACGAACCAATCAGGCCCATGCCGATGATCAGCACCCGGTCAACAACCGGCGTGGTGAGTTTTTCGCGAAAATTTGCGTCCACGGGATCGCTCACCGGTTTGCGGACATGAACCGGCCCAGCAATTCGACCGTCAGCCTGTTCGCCTCTTCGGTACCGACGGTCATGCGCAGGCCATTGGGTATGGAATAGGCGCCGACAGCACGTACAACGACGCCATTAGCCGAAAGGTAAGCTTCGGCGTCCTTGGCTGTCTTGCCGTGCGCTTCGGGGAAACGGATCAAGATGAAATTGGCAACGCTCGGGGTAACCTCCAGACCGAGCGCCGTAATCTGTTCGGTCAGCCACGGCAACCAGCGGTCATTGTGGTCGGCAGACTTCTCCACGTGCGCGGTATCGCCGATCGCTGCAACGCCGGCCACTATTGCGGCTGAATTGACGTTGAACGGACCACGCACCCGGTTCAGGCGATCGGCAACGGCTGCCGGAGCATAGGCCCAACCAATGCGCAAGGACGCTAGCCCGTGAATTTTCGAAAATGTTCGGGTCATAACGACATTCTCGCTTTCCGATACCAGTTCCATACCGGAAGAATAATCGTTGCGGCGGACGTATTCGGCGTAGGCGCCGTCAAGCACCAGCAGGACATGCGGCGACAGCGCTGCGTGCAGCCGTTTTACTTCCTCAAACGGGACATAGGTGCCGGTCGGATTGTTCGGATTGGCGAGAAACACCACCCTGGTCTTTTCGGTAACGGCGGCCAGAATGGCATCTACATCGGCGGTGTAATTCGTTTCCGGCACCGCAACCGGCTCGCCACCAGCAGCCAGTATGTCGATCCGGTAGACCAAAAAACCGTGCCTGGTGAAAATCGCCTCATCCCCGGGGCGGATATAAGCGACCGCAAGCAAATGCAGCAGATCGTCGGATCCATTGCCGCAGACGATACGGGCAGGATCCAGGCCATAGCGGGCAGCGATCGCCCTGCGTAGATCTTCCGCCGATCCTTCCGGATAATCTTCCAGGTGATCGGCAATTTTGGCCAAAGCGGCCCGCGCTGCAGGCGAGGGTCCCAGCGGTGTTTCGTTGGACGACAGTTTGAAAGTCTTTGCCCCGCCTGTTGCCTGGCTCTTTCCCGGAACATACGCCTCGATGCGTTCCACGCCGGGATGGGCTTGCGGACGGATGGGTGCTTGTGTGCTCATGATGATCTTCCTTGCGCGCTCCTCATAAGGCTTTCACGGGCCCGCTGCAATCGCGGGGGGCGCAAGGCTCGACGCCAAAATGAACGCAAGCCGAAGTTCAACCGATGCCAGGAAGCAGCAATTGCGCTGAACCGGTCACACCCGGCGGCTGGTGTGCGCCAAGAATACCCGTGCTAAGTATATTTCTGGCGCGCGCAGGCAGCCCGCCCAATCGGAAGTCAATCGGACTTCCTGCGCAGGACGGTTCCTATCTGGTTGGCCAAAAGCGGCCAGTTCACCGGCTTGGTGTCGAAGAAATTCGCCCCCGCCGCGTAAGCGTCGTCGACGGACGTTACGTCGTTGCGCCCCGATACCATGATGATCGGGATATCGTGATGAAACGGATTGCTGCGCACGGCCTTGATGAATTCAAGACCGGTCATTTCCGGCATGTCATAATCCAACAGGATAAAATTGAATTTGTCCGTCCGGAGCTTTTCCAAGCCCTCCTGGCCAGAACTTGCGGTCACCACCTCGACGGTTGGCGTGGATATGAACTCCACCGCGAAGGCGTTCTGGATGGGATCATCGTCAACGGCAAGAATCCGCATCTTGTCGCTCAGAATACGGGAAATATCCGTCGAAAATGACTTTGCCTGGGGTTGCATATCGAAGGCTCGTTTACGGTGACAGCGTGCGCGGTTTCACAACCATTTCATAGATCGGCAAACTAGCGGCGAAACGTTAAAGGGCCGTTGCGACCGTCACAGCCGGCATCGCCAGCTTAGCTCAAAAGAGCCGGAACTTATCACCTATATTATTGATTTAATTTGATTTACGCCGTTTTCACGGCGAACGGACGCCAGGACGCCGCCGCGATGCATGAGCCGCAGCACGGCCCTCGCGCATCAGGTAATGCCGAGACCGCAGCTCAAACGACCTCGAACCGCGCCGCGTGGCTGCCGATTTCCCTTAAGCGGGGATCGCCAATTCCGGCCGATTGGAAGATGGCCTCGATATCGGCCGGCCGAACATTTCCGGGAGCCGACAGGATCAGCGCCAGCCCAAGGCCGGTCCCGGCGTCGCCGAGGATTCTTGCGCCAATCTTCTCGAGCGCCGGGCGGGCGCTGTCATGCCAGCGCTCCACCTCGGCGGAATAGACGATAGTATCGCGCGCAGCCGCCTCGTTAAGCGGCAGCGCCAGCGTGAAAACCGGAAGGCCGGCTGGATGATCCGGCCGCTCGACGAACGGAAGCCGGGCAATGATCTTGGGCGCGTTTTCGCCTTCCAGGGCTTTCCACCACGCACCTTCCTGCATTCCCGCCACTATGCGGACCATGCCCAGGTCGCCGTTCGAGGCGGCAACCGCTGCAATGACCGCCCGGGCGTTTTCGTGCGCGCAATATGGAACCGTAAAACCAAAGTGGAAACGCGCGCTGTCGCGCACCGGGGCGTCGCCGGCCGATACATCGACGTGAATGGAGAAATTCGACTGCACATAGGTGAACGTGGCGATGATTATCCGCCAGATGCTCTCGGCGGTGTCGAGCGGCAACAAGCCCTTGTGGCGTTCCGTAAGCCGCCGCATCACCTGGGCTTCGCGCCCGGGACGGAAAGCCGAGCCGCCACCCTGCTTGGTCTTGATCTCAATGAGATGGTCGATGATCCGGCCACGCTCCATGAGCAATTCATGCATCGCCAAATCAATCCGGTCGATCTCATCGCGCAAGACCGTAAGGTCGGATGTGAACGGTATGGTCTGGCCGGGATTTTCTACTGACATCGGAAGTTACTGGCAGGTTGAAGCGTATCCAAGGTTTCCGGAACAGTCTTAGAACGGTACGGGAGGAATGCAAATGGCCAGCCCGGCCGCAGGAGCAAACTCGTTAACCGCAATTCAGGACACATGGGTTAAACAGCTACAATTCTTGACTTCCCGGCGAATGCCATTCTACAAATCGCACAAATTGTTCGGCATAACGAACGCGCTCAATTCTGCAGCGCGGGACAGTGCCGAAATGATGTTTCGAGGAACCAGCGTTGAGCCGCTCCGCGCCGCAAACCCTGTCCAATACCGGGATCCGAGAAGAATCTGACCCGATTGGCGGTCGCCTTGCGCATTTTCCGGCCGAAATGCCGCTTCGGATGGATTCCGGAGCGGTGCTGGCGCCGTTCACTCTGGCTTACCAAACCTACGGCGCGCTCAATGCAGAAAAGTCCAATGCCGTCCTGATATGCCATGCGCTCACCGGCGACCAGCATGTCGCCAGCGACAACCCCGTGACCGGCAAGCCCGGCTGGTGGACGACAATGGTCGGGCCGGGCAGGCCAATCGACACGAACCGGTATTACGTTATCTGCTCCAACGTGATCGGCGGTTGCATGGGTACGACCGGTCCATCGTCCATCGATCCGGCAACCGGCAAGCCATACGGCCTCAGCCTGCCGGTGATCACGATCGGTGACATGGTGCGCGCGCAGGCAATGCTGATCGATTACCTGGGCATCGACCAGTTGTTCTGCGTGGCCGGCGGATCGATGGGCGGCATGCAAGTGCTGCAATGGGCTGCTGCGTATCCGAAGCGCGTATTCTGCGCGCTGCCGATTGCCGCGGGCCCGCGCCATTCATCGCAGAACATCGCGTTTCACGAGGTCGGGCGGCAAGCAATCATGGCCGACCGGGAGTGGCGCAGCGGGCGTTACCTGGAAGAGG
This sequence comes from uncultured Beijerinckia sp., assembly GCA_964615275.1. Classification (GTDB taxonomy): domain Bacteria; phylum Pseudomonadota; class Alphaproteobacteria; order Rhizobiales; family Beijerinckiaceae; genus Terripilifer. Next base: position 7,274 of record CAZTMN010000002.1, read on the forward strand.
GCGTCAAGCCGCAAAAGGGGCTGGCAGTCGCCCGCATGGCAGCGCACATCACCTACATGTCCGACGCAGCTCTGCACCAGAAGTTCGGACGCAGGCTGCAAGACCGTGTTCAGAAGGATTATTCCTTCGACGCGGAATTCCAGATTGAAAGTTACTTGCGCCACCAGGGCTCAACTTTCGTCGAGCGCTTTGATGCAAACTCCTATCTCTATGTTACCAGGGCGATGGATTATTTCGACCTGGCAGCCGACTACGGCGGATCGATCGGCAATGCCTTCGCCGGAACCAAGAGCCGGTTTTGCATCGTGTCGTTCACTTCGGATTGGCTGTTTCCAACCGCTGAATCCCGATCGGTGGTGCATGGCCTCAGCGCCAGCGGCGCATCCGTGTCGTTTGTCGAAATCGAAACCGACAAAGGTCATGATGCCTTCCTGCTCGACCTGCCGGAACTGTTTTCCACGACCGGCGGATTTCTCGACGCTGCGGCCCGCGCGCGCGGCATAGCGCCACCGGCGCAGGCCGCACAATGAGCGGCGAGCAACAACAATCGCCTTTGCCAAAGCCGGCACATGTTGCCGGGCGGGTCGATCTCGAATTCGTGGCTGGCATGGTCGATGCCGGTTCGCGCGTGCTGGATATCGGTTGCGGCGACGGCGCCTTGCTGCATTTGCTGGAACGCGAAAAACAGGTCGATGGCAGAGGGATCGAATTGTCCCAGGCCGGGGTCAACAAGTGCGTATCAAAAGGCCTGTCGGTCATTCAGGGGGACGCCGACACCGACCTTGCAAACTATCCGGACGGCGCATTCGATTATGTCATCCTGTCCCAGACCTTGCAGGCGACGCGCCATCCCAGGGCGGTTCTGGAAGACATGCTGCGGATCGGCCGGTGCGCCATTGTTTCGTTTCCAAACTTCGGCCATTGGCGGTTGCGCCTACAATTGCTGTTTCTCGGCAAGATGCCGATGACCGGGATCCTGTCCAGGCCCTGGTACGACACCGAAAACATCCATTTCTGTACGATCCGCGATTTTGTCGGGCTCGTCGACATCCTCGGCGCGCGTATCGACCGGGCGGTTGCGCTGGACGAATACGGCAAGCCTTTGCGCCTGAGCGCTCCCTGGTGGCTGTGGAACTTCTTTGGCGAGCAGGGCGTCTTCCTGCTGCGCAAATAGATCCGGCAAACATATTCCCGATACCGCTTTTCTGCCGCGATTGCCGCCCTAGATTGTGGTCAGTCGTATGCAAAGAGGAAACACTTCATGCGCGCGATCACGATTTGCCTGTCCCTGGCCATCACGGCGGCAGCCTTGCCCGGCGTCCACGCAAAGTCCTTCACGATTACCAGCGACAAGGGATCAAAACTTGAGACGCAGGAGATCACCCGGTTCAACAGGCCCTGGGCGATGACGTTTCTTCCTGGTGGTTCAATGCTGGTGACAACCAAACCGGGCGCAATGTTCCTGGTGACCCGGGCCGGACAACGGCGGCCCGTAGCTGGCGTGCCAAAGGTTGAGTATGCCGGACAGGGCGGTCTTGGCGACATCGTCCTGCACCCGAATTTCCGCTCCAACCGGACGGTGTATCTTTCGTTCGCCGAGGCGTCGAGAAACGGAAATGCCGGAGCCGTGGTCGTCCGGGCGAAATTTCAACTTTCAGGCAACAAGCCCTACCTGTCGTCAATCCAGAGAATCTGGGTTCAAGGCCCGAAGACTTCCGGGCGCGGACATTATAGCCATCGCATGGCGTTTTCACCGGACGGCAAGCTGTTCATCACTGCCGGCGACCGCCAGGAACTGACGCCGGCGCAGGACTTCGCCCAGGCGCTTGGAAAAATCATCCGCGTGAATGACGACGGTTCCATCCCGCCGGACAATCCCTGGCAGAACCAGGGCGCGCGCGCCAAGAGCTTCTGGACCATGGGACACCGCAATCTGCTGGGTATTGCGTTCGATGGCCGCGGCAGGCTGTGGGCGCATGAAATGGGACCGCGCCATGGCGATGAACTGAACCTCATAGTCAAAGGCAAGAATTACGGCTGGCCGCTTGTCTCCCAAGGCCGGCATTATTCCGGCGAGCCGATACCCGATCACAAAACACGGCCCGAATTCGAACCACCCAAGAAATACTGGGCGCCGGCGATTTCCCCCGCCGGTTTCGTCATCTATTCCGGCTCATTGTTCCGGAACTGGAAAGGCAACGGGTTCCTTGGCGGGCTCTCGTCCCGCGCGCTGGTGCGGGTCGTGTTCAAGGGCGATACAGCCGCCGAGGCAGAGCGCTTCAGATGGGGCAGCCGCGTCCGCGAGGTCGAACAGGGACCGGCCGGCGCGTTGTGGATTCTGGAAGATGGCGGTAGCGGGCGCCTTCTCAAACTGACGCCACCGCGGCAATGATCGGAACACTGGCAGCGCGTGCCTTCGCGGTTGCTGGATTACAATCGCATGCGATAATGTGAGCGCCCAAACGGGGGACAGCAATGAACGATTTGAGCAGTTACAAGATTTCGCAGCGTTGGCCGGCGCGCAATGCCGATCACATCCAGCTCTATTCCTTTCCCACGCCCAATGGCGTGAAAGTGTCGATCGCGCTTGAAGAAATGGGCCTGCCGTATGATGCGCACCTGGTTTCGATCATGAAAAACGATCAGTTCGATCCGGGTTTTCTCGAGATCAGTCCAAACAACAAGATACCGGCGATTATCGATCCGCAAGGACCGGAGGGAAAGCCGATCAGCCTGTTTGAGAGCGGCGCAATCCTGCTTTATCTCGCCGGCAAGACCGGAAAGCTGATGCCCCGGGATGCCGCCGGCCACCACAATGTGATGCAATGGCTGATGTTCCAGATGGGTGGAGTTGGCCCGATGTTCGGCCAGCTCGGATTTTTCTACAAGTTTGCCGGCAAGGAGATTGAAGACAAGCGCCCAGTCGAGCGCTACATCAAAGAAGCGGCCCGGTTGATCGGCGTTCTCGAAAAACAGCTCGAAGGCAAAGACTGGATCACAGGTGATTTTTCGATTGCCGACATTGCAATTGCACCGTGGCTGCGTACCGTCCGTGATCTGTACGAGGCGGGCGATGCGACGGAACTAAATGCATCAAAAAACGTAAGCGCCTACCTCACGCGGTTCCTTGATCGCCCGGCTGTTCAACGGGGGCTGGTGCAGCCGCCACGCGAATAGAACGCTCCATTTACCTTGTCAGCGATTGGCCGGTGCAGCCGCCTGGTGACGGTAGACGCCTTCGGCAAGGCGGGGATCGTGGGCGACCGCCTCCTCCAGCAACCGGTTGGAACCCGCCTCGAGGCGCTCTTGCAAGGTTGCGAAAAACTCGTCGCGTGGCAGTCCAGGTTCGATGGGCTCCAGGAACTCAACGACCACGGTGCCGGGGCGGCGAATAAACTTGCGGCGCGGCCAGAACAATCCCGAGTTCAGGGCAACCGGTACGCACGGCACATCGTTGGCGCTGTAGATATGGGCGACGCCGTATTTGAATTCCGGCGGCGCGCCTGGCGGCCTGCGCGTCCCTTCGGGAAAAATGACCAATTGCCGGCCTTCAGCCAAAATCGGGCGCGACCGCTCAATGACCTGTCTCAAGGCGGAGCTGCCACTCTTGCGGTCGATGGCGATCATCCCGGCGGCTTTCAGGTACCAGCCAAAAAACGGCAACCACATCAACTCGCGTTTCAATATGAACGTGAACTCGGGCACGTAAAGCGACAGCGCGAAAGTCTCCCAGAACGATTGATGCTTGGCAGCGACAATCACAGCACCGGGCGGCAGACGTTCAAGTCCCCTGACCTCGTGTTTGACCCCGCAAATTGTTTCGAACATCCACAGCGTAACGCGCGTCCACGCCCGGGCAAGCAGGTAAACCCCCTTGCGCCCGGCAAGCATGAGCGGCAGTCCGGCCAACAAGAATGCAATGAGCACGGCGTAGAAGAGAACGTTGAATGTAAGCGAGCGCAGAATTTGCATTCGACCGGATTTCCCGAAAACTTCCTGGAGTCACAACAGGCCAGACAAGCGGCGCGCGACAGCCATCCGCGACGCTGCCGCGGTAAGAAATGCCATAGCCAGTGCGATTATGCCAATCGCGAGATACCCGGCCCAACCCAGCGCGAAGGTTCCGAACAAGGATGCCGCCTGGTCTGACCCAGGTCCTTCCAGCCAACCCGACAGCAGCCGGCCCAGCAATGCAAACGCAATCACCGCAGCAATCCCGCCGGTAATGCCGCCCTGCAGTCCCAGGATCAGAAAATGGCGCTGAAACTCGCGCGCAATATAGCGGTCCTCGGCGCCAACGAAATGCAGTACATCGATTATTTCCCGGTTTCCGGCCATGGCGCCACGGGTGGCGAAGGATACTGCAAGTGTCATTGAAACCAGCACGAGCCCCAATATGGCCAGCGCGGCCAGGAACAACGCACGTGCCATGGATGTCAGCCGTTCGACCCAGAGCCCATGATTGTCGAGAACCGCGTTGGGAACAGCCTTGGCGAGCTTGGCACGCAACGCCGCCAAACCAGTGCTCTGCTTGTCCGACTGGCGGACAATAATAATTCGCGGAACCGGCAATTCCTTCAAATCAAGTCCAGGACCAAGCCAGGGTTCCAGCATCCTGGCGGATTCGGCCGCGCTGATCGGATGGGCGCTTGCAATTCCAGGGTGCTTTCGCGCAATGGCCGCAGCCCGCTGCGTATCCTTTTCGAGGTCGCGGCCGAGCGCCGGCTTTACCTGGATAGTCAGTTCGCGCGAAATCAGCGACTTCCATTCCTGGGCCGTGTTGTAGATCAGCACCGCTGACCCTGCGGTCAGGGCGGCCAGGAATGTCATGATCGCGATCACGGTGATCAGCGCACGCCCGGCGATGGACTCCGGCGGAATTAACCTGCGCGGCGGGAACATATACGCCAGGATCAGCGAAATGATGCTGCCCGCCTGCATCTTTTGTCGCGGCGCGTCATTCATAGATGTGCAGATGGCTGTCGGCGAGCACCAGGCGCCTGGCGCTGTCAAACTGATCCATCAGTCCCAAATCATGTGTGGCGATAACGATTGACGTCCCGGACTTGCGCAATTCTACGAACAATCGCAGCAGCCGTCGCGCCAAAGCCGGGTCGACATTGCCGGTCGGTTCATCGGCCAGCAGGAGCGCGGGTTGCACGATCAGGGCGCGGGCGATGGCAGCGCGCTGCTTTTCGCCGCCGGACATTACCGCCGGATACGAATGGACGTGTTCACCCAGTCCAACCCATTGCAGCAGTTCCATGACTTCGGCGCGGTAAGCGCTTTCCTCGCGTCCCTGTACCAGCAATGGAAGGGCAATATTCTCGTAGGTTGTGAGGTGATCGAGGAGCCGGAAGTCCTGAAACACCACACCAATACGCCGGCGAAAGGCGCTGACCTCATCCTTTGACAAGGTCGATGTCTCGCGGCCAAAGATCGAAATAAACCCCCTGGTCGGCGCCAGCGCCATCATCATCAGCCGCAGCAGGCTCGTCTTGCCCGCACCGGACGGACCGGTGAGGAACTGGAAAGATTGCGGCTCGATCTGGAACGTAAGATCCTGAAGCGTCTCCGGCCCCATGCCATAGCGCAATCCGACATTCTCAAATCTGACCAACGGACCCTCTTGGACTGGCGCGTTGCAGGACCATGCAGAAGCAACCGGAAGCGATACGTGTGCTGTTTCGAATCACGGCGCCCGCGCTCTGCAATCATACGCCATGCGCCTGCAGCTTTCATCCCCGCAGCTATGCGTGCCGGTGTTAACGATTCATTAACCATAAAGGAACACCAATATCAGACAGACCCAAACTTGGGCACACTCGCCAGCACAGGCCAAAGCATGAGCGCACCATCTACCGATCCGCAGCAGCAAGCGCCGGTTTACGCAGTAACCGGAGGCGCTTATACCAGTACAAGACCAAGCCCGATTGCACCAGTCCAGCGCCCGCGGCAAGCGGCCAACGCAAAATCCGGTGCTCAAAAACGGGGCTGGAAGAAACGCCTCGCCGGCAAATTCGTCTCGCCCCCGGCCCTGTTCGTCTTTGCCACCGTAATCGCGCCCAGTCTGTTATTGGGTGCGCGGCACGGCATAGTCCAACACATGCCGGCCGCAGCACCGCTTTATGCCGCAATCGGACTGCCGGTTAATCTGGACGGGCTGGATCTGCGCAACGTGACGTCAGTGCTGGAAAACGGCGCTGGCGGAAAACGTCTCTTGATCAAGGGCGAGATTGTCAACCTCAAGTCCCGCACCGGCAAACTGCCAAATCTGCAAATGGCGTTGCGCGGCAAGGATGGCCGTGACCTGTACACATGGCAGGCCCCCTCGCCGCAAAGCCGCATCAAGGCAAACGCGACAATCCGCTTTGTCGCGCGGCTTGATTCGCCGCCGGGTGGCGCACAGGACGTATTCGTACGATTTGCGCAAAAGGGCGGGTAAATTCGCTCACTCTTCCAGCAACCTGCGCGCGATGATCTGCGCTTGGATCTCCGCCGCGCCCTCGAAAATACTCAGTATCCGCGCATCGCACAGGAGGCGGGAAACCGGCGATTCCAGTGCAAAGCCGTTACCGCCATAAATCTGCACAGCACCATCAGCGGCAGACCAGGCGGCCTTTGCGGCGTAGAGTTTGGCCATCCCCGCTTCCAGATCGCAGCGCCTCCCGGCGTCCTTGGCGCGCGCCGCAGCCAGGGTCAGAAGACGTGCAGCCAGCACCTCGGTGGCCATGCGCACTATCTTGTTGACCACGCGGGGAAAGGCGATCAACGCCTTGCCGAACTGGCGGCGCTCGGTCGCATAGGCGACCGACAGGTCCAGTGCAGCGCGCGTCACGCCGGCCGCCCGCGCCGCAGTCTGGATGCGTGCAGTCTCGAAGGTCTGCATCAATTGGCGAAAGCCAAGTCCCTCGGCATCGCCGAGCAGCGAACTAGCCGGTACGCGGCAATCGTCAAAGCCGATCTCGTACTCCTTCATGCCGCGATAGCCGATCACTTCGATCTCACTGCCAGACATGCCGGGCAGGGGGAACGGGTTGGCGTCGTCGCCACGCGGCTTTTCGACCAGCAGCATCGACAGGCCGCGGTAGCCGGGGCTATCGGGATCGGTACGCACTAGGAGCGTCAGCAGATCCGAGCGCGCAGCATGGGTGATCCAAATTTTAGAACCGTTGATGACATAATCGTCGCCCTCGCGGACCGCACGGCATCGCACGGCTGCAAGGTCCGAGCCTGCCTCCGGCTCGGTAAAGGCGGCAGCGGGCAGGATTTCACCGGCAGCGATTTCGGGGAGCCAGCGTTGCCTCTGATCGTCCCGGCCGCAGGACTGGATCAGTTCGGCTGCGATTTCCGAGCGGGTGCCGAGCGAGCCGGCTCCTATATAGGCGTGCGACAGGGCCTCTGTAACGGCGCACATGGCGATCTTGCCCGCGTCCGAACCGCCGTACCCACCGGCTACCGAGATTCCGAATACGCCAAGATCCGCCAGGCCCTTGATGACATCTTCCGGGATATATGCGTTGCCGAGATGCCAGGAATGGGCATACGGCGCGATCCGGTCAGCGGCGAAGCGCTGCGTTTCCTGCGCCATGATCCCGGCCTCGGCATCGTCCTCGTAACCAAAACCGGCCGCACCGGAGCCACCCTGGGCCAGAAGTCCGATCAATTGCTCGCGCGAGGAAGCGGCTATGGAGTCGCGAATGAGGCCGTCGATCGCTTCGTCGCGAAGCAACGCCAACACGTCCTCCGGCAGATCAAAATCCTGCGGCCGGATGATTTCAAGCTGGTGCATTGGAACGCCGCCGCGGCATTCGGCCAGCAACTCGCCGGCCAAAATACGTCCGGTAAGCAAGCCGCCGGCGCCCAGAGTTCCGGCGCTGATACCGGCTGTCAGCCAGTTCGCGGTTTCCCTGAAAGCGTGAATTGTCGTGGCATACCAGGCGAGCCCGTGGGTCAAATGCTGACCGGAATCAGACCGGCCGTCGCCGCATGTATGCGCCACTGACTTCTGCAGCACCGCCGAAAACCGGTCCAGAACATCGCCCGCGCGTTTCAGCCTTTCGAATAGTTCACGGCTGTCCTCACCTTTACCCATGCAAAACCCGATATTGCTGTTCGATCCCCAGTTCGCCGCAAGTATTAACCGGTTTGTTAACCTTACGCGCTATAAATTCGTTTGGTTTTACATCTGAACCATGCTTGTCATGCAGGATTCTGCAATGCTTGAGTTACTGGGACTCGACCAATACGATTCCGATGTTTTGACCCTGATGATGTTTTTCGTAATCAGTGGCGGGGCCGTCGTCGGCTACATCACGGACGCGGTCATGGCGGATCGCGGATTTGGCCCGGTCGGCAATGCGCTCCTGATCATTCTGGGTTGTTTGCTGGGTATCTATGTTCGCAACGCGCATTTCGGGCTGATGAAGCCAGGCGATATCATCACAACCGCAATATTCGCTGCCGCTTCTGCGACCTTGCTGCTGATGCTGCTCGGCATCGCAAAATTCTGGGTCCGGGACTAGCCGTGCGCCGCGTGCTTGTGCTTTTGAACAGCCAAGGCGCGAACATGACCGGCAAGATCGGTGAATTGAGCCGGCTCGGACATCCCCGATTCCGTTAGAACTGCAGTGACACTACGCGCCTGATCGTGTCCGGTCTCAAGGATCAGCCAGCCTTGCGGCTCGAGCAGCGCAGGCGCTATTGCCGCTATTTCCCGATACGCGTTGAGGCCGTCGGCTCCGCCATCCAGCGCCAGTTGCGGATCCCAGAGGCGCACCTCCGGATCGAGCCCTGCAATATCGGCGGTAGGTATGTAGGGAGGGTTTGAAATCACGAGGTCGAAGCGGCCTGGCAGGCCCAGCCCCCAGCTTTGATTGAGGACCATCAGCCGGTCTGCAACATTGCAGGCCCGGGCATTTGCTGCGGTCAGCGCGCAGGCCTGCGGCGACTGGTCAACAGCAATGCCGCTGGCGCTCGCCCATTGGTCCAACAAGGCGCAGATGATCGCGCCAGACCCGCTACCCAGATCAGCAATCCGCAGCGCCCTGCCCGGATGCGCGCCGAACACCTGCAATGCCGCCCTGACCAGGGTTTCGGTGTCGGCGCGCGGGTCCAGTACGTCGGGCTCGACCAGCAGGTCGATTTCCCAGAAACCCCGGCGACCGATAATCCGCGTCAAAGGCTCGCGCGCCAGCCTGCGCCGCACACATTCGTGCAGCAGGGCCCGCTGTCCAGAATCGAGTTCAAGGTCGGGCTGCCGGTGGAAGTCGAGCTGCGTCAACCCGGTCGCGTAACAGGTCAAGGCGGTTGCATCGACGCGCGCTTCGTCGATTCCTGCATCGGCGAACCGGCCGGCGGCCCAATTGCGGGCGTCCTGCAAACTTGCGCCTTCCGGCAGGGCTCGCTGGCCGGTCAACGAACAGCCGCCCTAACCAACGGCGCGGGTCATCAAGCCGAACAACCGCCGGGCGAAAGCGGCCATGTCCGAGGGATGTTCGCCATCAATCAGCTTCGATTCATCGAACAGGAGCCAGACCGCGTCAGCGAGCACATCCTTGTCACCGCCACCAGTGAACTTGTCGGCCAGACCCTTTATCAGGCCGTGATCGGGGTTGAGCTCCAGGACCGGTTTCGAAGACTTTTGGGCCTGACCGTGCTCGGCGAGCATGCGTTCAAGCCGCCGGTCCATTCCCGATTCCGGCGCAACAATACATGCAGGACTATCGGCCAGCCGATCGGTCGTGCGTACGTCCTCCACCTCATCACCAAGTGTTTGCTTGGCGAAAGCGATAAAGGTCGCAATGTTGGCGTTTGCGTCCGGCTTTTCTTCAGGCTTGTCGTCGGAATCGGCTAACGGGATGTCCTTCAAATCGACTGCACCTTGGGTTGCCGATTTGAACGGCTTGCCATCGAATCCCAACGCAGTTGAAACCCAGAATGAATCCACAGGGTCGGAAAGAATCAGAACTTCAATACCGCGCTTCTTGAAACCTTCAATTTGCGGGCTGGACGCCAACCGCTCGGCATCATCGCCGGCAATGTAGTAAATGGCAGTCTGGTTGGGCCGCAGGTCTTTTACATAATCGGCAAGCGTGCGTGTACCGGCGCCCGAGGCCGTGGTTGAGAAGCGGGCAATTTCGAACAATTGGTCGCGCCTCTCGAAATCCTCGTAGAGACCTTCCTTGAGTACCGCGCCGAAGTTCGCCCAGATCTTGTTGAACTTTTCCGGATCGTCGCTTGCGAGTTTTTTTAACTCTTGCAGCATGCGATTGGTGACCGCCTTTTGAATGGCTGCGAAAACCGGGGTCTTTTGAATCATCTCCCGCGAGACGTTCAACGGCATGTCGGCGGAATCGGCGACAACGCGCACGAAACGCAGCCAACCCGGCAACAAGTCTGCATCATCGGTAATCAGCACCCGCCGTACATAAAGCCGCGAGCGGCCTTTGCGCGCCGGGTCAAACAGATCCATCGGCCGTGAGCCTGGAATGAAGGCGACGACTGTATATTCGTGACGTCCTTCAGCCCGCCAGTGAACCGTCAGGTCCGGCTCATCGAACTGCCGCGATATTTCGCGATAGAATTCGGTGTATTCATCTGCGCTGATTTCATTTCTCGAACGCGTCCAAAGCGCGGAACCGTCGGTCAGCTTTCTTGCTTCTGCGCCCGGTTTGTCAATCAGTTCAATCGGTATCGTGATCGAACCGGAATACTGGCGAACAATGGATTCCAGTTTCCATGTTTCCAGGAAATCCTTGGCATCCTCACGCATGTGCAGAACGACACGGGTACCGGTCGCCGGCGCGCCATCACCGGACGCTTCTTCGAGCGTGTAGGTTCCCTCGCCTTGCGAGGACCAGTTCCATGCATCCGCTTCGCCCGCCTTGCGGCTTACAACGTCGACGGTGTGGGCGACCATGAAGGCCGAATAGAACCCGATCCCAAATTGGCCAATCAGGTTGACGGCCGATGTCTGCGTACCGGGATCGACATCCCGCTCTTCCGCGTCCCCGTTTTCTTCTGCGACGGCGGTATCGCGTTCGCCCTCCTGCGCCTGGATTTTTTTGAGGAACGCGCGGGTGCCCGAATTGGCGATGGTTCCCAGCGCTTCGGCCAGGTCGGCGCCGCTCATGCCGATGCCATTGTCTTCAATCGTGAGGACAGATGCATCCTTGTCTATCGTGATCGCAATACGCGGCTCGTCCGCGCTTGCAGCCAGACCGGGATTTGCAAGCGCCTCGAACCGCAATTTCTCACAGGCGTCTGCAGCGTTGGAAATCAACTCGCGAAGGAATACGTCACGATCGGAATAAACCGAGTGCACCATCAATTGCAGCAGGCGGCTGACATCAGCCTGGAATGCATGCGACTGGCCGGCCGGTTTGGCCTGCGCTGTATCACTCATCGTCGAAACCCCCTCAAGCGGATCAGCACCCATATGGCTCATTTGCCTGCGACAACGAATATTGTTCGTCGCGAGCGCGCATTTACGACACCCAGGACACCGGACCCAGGATGCCGGCCGCCGGGCGAGCAAATTATGTGACCGCCATATCGCGGCGGCAGGAGAAAATTTCAAGAGTTGGCCAGCTGTAATGTCACCAGCAGCCACAGTTTGCGCGGCGGCAAATAAAAAAGGGCCGCAAACCTGAGTTCGCGGCCCTGCTGCCTCTTTCCATGCGGAAATGCGTCTGCTGGAGTGGAACCTGTTCCTCAATCCCCGCGGGGCTGGGGGGCTGACGAAATACGGAGAGATCAGATCAAGTCCCGAAGCAACATGCTGCATGGTCGCCCGTGATATGGGCAACGCCGGGACGAGATCGGGGCGAAACTGTGATTTTTTCAGCGCCCCGAAAAACCCGTTGCCCCAGTTTCAACGGGCTGATCTGCCGGTACTTGCGGAAAACTGCGGTTCGCGCGATGATCGTAGCGGTTATCTGGGTTTAGCCAACCGGGACAGATTGGCCGGCGGCTGCCCGGCTCCGTGGGTGATCGATGGAAACCATATGAGTGCACAACACTGATCGATTCCAGCAAGGCGGAACATCGCTGGGCGCGAAAACCGGAGCCGTTTTTTGCACGATTTTCCGGGAATGACTGGAGTGGGACTATATGGAAGATTTGGAACCGATCGACTTTCCAGCCCATCTGACGCGGGAAAAATCCAGGCGGACGGAGAGCGGCAGCGAAGGCCGGTCCAAATCTGGCGCTGCTTCGTCATCCTCGCCGCGCAAGCCGTTACCGCAAGTGATCTCTTTTGACCGGCGCGAACTGAGCGTCATCCTCGGCGTTTACGGCCGCAAGGTCGCTGAAGGTGAGTGGCGCGATTACGCCATTGATTTTAGACAGAACAAGGCGGTTTTTTCGATTTTTCGCCGGACCTCCGAAGTTCCGCTCTACAGGATCGAAAAAGACCCAAAACTGGCGCGCAAGCAGGGCATGTATTCGGTCATCGCCGCCACTGGATTGATCTTGCGCCGCGGCGCCGATCTGGCCCGGGTCGTTGCGGTACTGGACAAGAAACTGAAACTGGTCCGCGCCTGAATCGAAGCTCCCGGCGGCACGATGCGGCCAAACGAACCGGCCGCAGCCGCGCCAGCCGGACTTTCGGCGCGCCGGACCTTGAGCGACATCAAAGCTGTCCCGGCAAACCCTGATCGCCTCTTACATCCGCGCCTGGGCGTTCCTACATTTATAAAAACGGCCGCCTGATTGGGGCCAAATAGATGGATGGCATGTGCTGCTGCTTGCGAGGGTTCGCACATGCGCATGGAGGTTTGAATGGAACTGGAAAAGTATACCGATCGCGCGCGCGGAATGGTGCAGGCCGCGCAATCGCTTGCCCTGCGGGAGGGACATCAGCAATTCCTGCCCGAACACATTTTGAAAATCCTGCTGGACGATGAAGAAGGTCTTGCAGCCGGTCTGATTGACCGCGCAGGCAGCGATTCCCGTCAGGTTCTTACACAAACGGAGATCGCCCTCTCGAAATGCCCGAAGGTGGAGGGTTCGGGGGCCGGGCAATTGTACCTGGCGCCGACCACCGCACGTATTTTCGACAATGCCCAGAAGATCGCCACCAAGGCCGGCGATTCCTACGTGACCGTCGAGCGCATGCTTTTGGCGATCGCCATGGAGCGGGGCAGCGAGGCAGGCAAGATCCTCAACAACGCGGGCGTCAACGCACAAAATCTAAACGCCGCAATCGAGCAATTGCGCAAGGGGCGGACCGCCGACAGCGCCGGAGCGGAAAACGCCTATGACGCGCTGAAGAAATACGCGCGCGATCTCACCGAGGCGGCGCGCGAAGGCAAGCTCGATCCGGTCATTGGCCGCGATGAAGAGATCCGCCGCGCCATCCAGGTGCTGTCGCGCCGGACGAAAAACAATCCTGTGCTGATCGGCGAACCGGGCGTCGGCAAGACGGCCATCGTCGAAGGACTTGCGTTGCGGATCGTCAATGGCGACGTACCGGAAAGCCTGCGCGACAAGTCGCTGCTGTCACTCGACATGGGCGCCCTGATTGCCGGCGCGAAATATCGCGGGGAATTCGAAGAGCGCCTGAAATCGGTCCTGAACGAAGTGACCAGCGCCGATGGCCAGATCATCCTGTTCATCGACGAAATGCATACCCTGGTCGGGGCCGGAAAATCCGACGGGGCAATGGATGCTTCGAACCTGCTGAAGCCAGCCCTGGCGCGCGGCGAACTCCATTGCGTCGGCGCGACGACGCTGGATGAGTACCGCAAGCACGTTGAAAAAGACGCCGCCCTGGCGCGCCGGTTCCAGCCGGTGTTCATTTCCGAGCCGACGGTTGAAGACACGGTTTCGATCCTGCGTGGATTGAAGGAAAAATACGAGCTGCACCACGGCGTGCGCATGCTGGATTCGGCGCTCGTCGCAGCAGCGACCTTGTCGAACCGCTACATTACCGACCGGTTCCTGCCGGACAAGGCCATCGACCTGGTCGATGAGGCCGGTTCGCGCTTGCGAATGCAGGTCGATTCCAAGCCTGAAGAGCTTGACGAATTCGACCGGCGCATCGTCCAGCTGAAAATCGAACAGGAAGCGCTGAAAAAAGAATCCGACAGCGCGTCCCAAGACAGGTTGGAAAAGTTGACCGCGGAACTGGCCGAACTGGAAGAGAACTCTGCAGCTCTCACCAGTAAATGGCGCGCCGAGAAGGACAAGCTCGGTCAGGCCCAGAAAGCCAAGGAACAACTGGAAACCGCGCGCAACGATTTGGCCGTGGCGCAACGCGACGGTGATTATGCGGAGGCGGGACGCCTGGCTTACGGCGTCATTCCCGACCTCGAGCGGCAAGTTGCTGAAATCGAAAGCGGCGAAGCGCAGGTGCTTGTCGATGAGGCGGTGACGCCGAACCATATCGCGCAGGTTGTTTCCAGGTGGACAGGAATTCCGGTCGACAAAATGCTGGAAGGCGAACGCGAGAAGCTGCTGAAGATGGAAGAGGCGTTGTCGGAACGGGTCGTTGGGCAGGAGGAAGCGGTCCATGCCGTGTCCACCGCCGTACGGCGGGCGCGCGCTGGTTTGCAGGACCCGAACCGGCCGATCGGCTCGTTCATGTTCCTTGGCCCGACCGGAGTGGGCAAAACCGAGCTGACCAAGGCCTTGGCGAATTTCCTGTTCGACGACGAGACCGCGATGGCGCGGATCGACATGTCCGAATATATGGAGAAACACTCGGTGGCGCGGCTTATCGGTGCACCCCCCGGTTATGTCGGCTACGAGGAAGGTGGCGCGCTGACCGAAACCGTCAGGCGGCGGCCCTACCAGGTGGTCTTGTTCGATGAAATTGAAAAAGCCCATCCCGACGTCTTCAACGTATTGCTTCAGGTGCTGGACGATGGACGGCTGACCGACGGTCAGGGCCGTACTATCGATTTCCGCAATGTGCTGATCATAATGACCTCCAACCTCGGGGCTGAATTTCTGGTCACGCAAGGAGAAGGCGAGGACACGAGTGCCGTCCGCGGCCAGATCATGGATGTGGTGCGCAGCCATTTCCGGCCCGAGTTTCTCAACAGGATAGACGAGATCATCCTGTTCCGGCGGCTGGCCAGGGAGCACATGGGCGCAATAGTCGATATTCAGATGGCGCGCCTGTCCACCTTGCTGGAGGACCGCAAGATTGTGCTGCAACTTGACGAGACGGCCCGCAGCTGGCTGGCGAACGCCGGCTATGACCCTGCCTACGGCGCGCGACCACTAAAGCGGATCATCCAGAAGAACATTCAGGATCCGCTGGCTGAGCTTATCCTGGCCGGCGAGGTCACAGACGGAGCGTCCGTTCCCGTGACGGCCGATGGCGGCATGCTGCTGATTGCCGGTAAACCGGCGAGCCCGCCGAACGCCGGCGCAGACGCTGGCAGCGATGACAAGGTCGTGAATTTCCCGGGCGGGCTGTAAATCCGCCCGAAGGTTAACAGCCTGTTATCAATGGCCTTGCGCAAATCCAGCCGGGTTTGCGCAAGGCGAAAATAATTGCCCCGCGGCTATTGGCTAATCCACCTTTATCCTCTAAGGTCATTTTCGAGAATCGTCTGCTGAGAGCGCTAGGTCGAATGCAGCTCCGTTGAGACGGTTGTTTCCAGATTTCTTTGCGCCGGACATTAACTGCAACGCGATTGCGCGTTCAAACCGGAAAACGCAACCGTGTGGTGACGGGTTACACCATTCCAAGGGCTGGAGAGCCTTGTAATTTCAGAACCCTGCCGCGGAACCGAAATATCTGAACGATAGCTGGTCCAGCCAGCGACACGCACTTTGCGAGCGAGAGCACGATCTTGGACGAGACGATCTCAAACAAGGAATTCATATGAGACCTGGTCAAAACAAGCGTATGCGCGGGCGTAACAACAACAACAATCGCAAGGGCCCAAATCCGCTTACCCGAAGCTATGAATCCAATGGCCCGGACGTCAAAATCAGGGGCACTGCCCAACATATTGCAGAAAAATATCAGCAATTGGCGCGCGATGCCCAATCTTCGGGCGACCCGGTCATGGCGGAAAGCTATTTGCAGCACGCCGAGCACTATTTCAGGATAATTGCAGCCGCCCAGCAAGCTCAACAGCAACAGCAAATGAGCTATCGGCAGCAACAGGACATCCAGCCGGATCAGGACGATGCGCCAAACGACGAAGGCGATACGGGTGACCGTTTTTCGGCTCCGGCAGAGCGCACTCAAGCCATTTTGAACCAGCCGCAACCGAGCGTCGCCCACGCTGGCAATCCATTCAGTGCAGGCAGGAATGACGAAGGAGGCGATCAGCCCGAGACTGCCAGCCGGCAGGATCGCGGCGGACGGAACAACCGGCGGCAGCGAAATTTCGACAATGGTGAAAACGCAGCAGCACCTAACAAAAGCGATCGGGATAGCGGCATTGACGATGACGGTCAGACGACGTTGCCGTCGTTTATCACCGGCGCCAAAGGCGCCACAGGCCGCGACGCCGGGCAGGACCCTGGCGAGGCCGCTGAAAACCCGAGGCCACGGCGGCGCCGTCGGCCGATGCCACGCGGCCAGCAGGCCAACGGCGAAGCGCCCGGTGCTGGCGCAAAAGCTGATGAAGTCCCTGCGGGAGAGTAATCACCGCCGCCGATTGATCGTCTGAGAATGTTTGCCGGGCCCTCGCGCCCGGCTTTCTTTGACATCCTTCCATGCACTTCCGGTTCGGCATTCACCGCAATTTAACCCGTTCGACTGTATTCCGCAGATCAGCGCGGATCGGCGTAGACTGAAAATTGCAATGACTGCCGCCAAGCCCTTCGTGTCCACGCACGGGGCCTGCAAGCATCGACAACGGAAAAACATGTCAACCAATACTGCAATCCCTTCATCACGATCTCCCGGGCGATTGCATGGTTTGGTCACTGTCATTGCGGCCGCCCTGGCAAGCACGGCAATTCTGGCCACGGCCGGTCCTGCCCTGTCGCAGTCTAAGCCGGCCGAACAGCTCGGTGTATCCACAGGGCTGGCCGTACCACGCTTCGTGAGTCTGAAGTCCGCAACCGTGCGAATGCGCCGCGGACCATCCCGTGAGCACAACGTGCTTTGGACCTACAAAAAGGCGGGCTTGCCGGTCGAGATCACGGCCGAGTTCGAAAACTGGCGAAAGGTTCGCGACTGGGAAGGCTCCGAGGGCTGGATATTCCACACCCTTTTGTCAGGGCGCCGTACCATCATGGTTGCTCCCTGGAAGAAAAAGGGACTGATCGGGATTTTCAAGAAACCCTCGGCAAACGCGCCGCTCGCGGCCCGGATTGGACCAAAGGTGGTCGCCAAAGTCCAAAATTGCAACAGGGTCTGGTGCCGCATATCGGGCAAGGGATACGAGGGTTACATCCAGCAGAAGTCACTCTGGGGCGTGTATCCCAACGAGAAGCTCAACTAGAACCGTTCACCTTTCCGTGTCAGTGTTTCCGGTATCGCTGAACGGCTGTCGTTTCCCGTTCATTCGCGTATCCCGCACATGAACCGGTCGCCACCTCACGCGCAAACGCTGTCAAGCTGACCACGCTTTCGTTGAACCGCCTCCGGGGTCAATGCATCACCGACCCACCGTCGACCACCATGGTTTGGCCCGTCATGAAATCGCTGTCGCTGGACGCCAGAAACAAGACTGCACCGACAAGGTCGCGCGGTTCCTGCAAGCGTTTCAGCGCGCGGGTCACCATGTTGGCGTTGAGCCTGTCCGCATTGTAGTTCGATCCAGCGGCGACATTTTCGCTCATCGTCAACCCCGGCGCCAGCGCGTTGATGCAAATATTGTATTCGCCCAATTCACGCGACAACGAACGTGTCATCGCAATAATTGCGCCCTTCGAAGTCACATAGTGTAATAAATGTGGCGCGCCCTTGAATACGGTGCCGGACGCGATATTAATGATCTTGCCGTAATTGTTGTCGCGCATTGTCGGGAAGACAGCCTTTATGCACTCAAAAGAGCCGCGCACATTCACGGCCATCACGTTGTCCCATTCGGTACTAGCAATTTCGGTGAACGGCTTATCGACCAGCTTTCCGAACATCGCCGCGTTGTTGACCAGGATATCAATGCCGCCATAGACTTCGATAGCCTTTCCAGCCATCGCGGCAACCGCCTCAGGTGAGCTGACATCAGCCGGGCAATCAATAGCGTCGCCTCCGGCTTTCTTGATCTGCGCGAGAGTTTCAGCGCTTTCGGTCAAATCCGACACTACCACCTTGGCGCCTTCCGCCGCCATTGCCATTGCATAGCTTGCACCGATGCCTTGCGCCGCGCCTGTTACAATTGCGACTTTCCCAGACAAACGCTCCATATCTTTCCTCCGCTTGATCAGCACCGGGACAACCGGCCCGGCCAATTATGTGGCGTTACTATACCGGAGCAGCGAGTCGGTACAACGCTGCACACGAAAGTTGCGTGTTCGATGCGGGCAATTGGGCCCGAATTCCAAAGAACGGCGTGGCTAGTGAATTTGACGGTTCATGACAATTTTGCAACAAGCTGCAGCTATCCCCACGGTTGGGCCTGTGCTACCTAGGTCAGTGCGCAGTCTGATGGAACCGAGCGAGCGTGCAAAATCTGATTGATCCATCAGACCGGGGCATCATTATACGCGAATCCGGTGTCCACTAATTCGCATGATGCTCCAGAGCGCCTGAACATGATTGGGTAATACGCCCCGCAAGGAAATGATACCGACCATGAGCGAAAAACGCTCCAGCTTCGAATATGAAGACCTCTTGGCGTGCGGGCGCGGCGAATTGTTTGGCCCGGGGAATGCGCAATTGCCGATGCCGCCGATGTTGATGTTCGATCGGATATCAGAGATTTCCGAGGGCGGCGGCGCCAACGGCAAAGGCCTCATCCGCGCAGAACTGGAAGTTAAACCCGATCTTTGGTTTTTCGACTGCCATTTCAAAGGCGACCCGGTGATGCCCGGCTGTCTCGGTCTGGACGCACTGTGGCAATTGGTCGGGTTTTATCTCGGCTGGCTTGGTTCTCCCGGGCGTGGGCGGGCCTTGGGCGTGGGCGAAGTGAAATTCTCAGAGCAGATACTGCCCAGTGTACGCAAAATCGTCTATGGAATCGACTTCAAGCGCGTTTTCCGCGGCAAGCTTGTGCTTGGAATCGCTGACGGTTGGCTTGAAGCGGACAGCAAGCGAATATATGAAGCCAAGGACTTGCGAGTTGGCCTGTTTCAACCAAGTGCGGGCGCCTAGACGGAAGCGCATCAACGCTGTGCCAGGCGCCCCAAAGCGCGTATGGCTCGCGCCCATGCACGGTGGTACAGACTGAGCTGATAGGAGCCGCCGGTGTCACGGGCGCGTGTGGATCGGCAGCAAAACCGGACTTGACAATATTGGAGATGCAGATGAGGCGCGTTGTTGTAACCGGCCTTGGTATCGTCTCGGCTATAGGCAACAATACGACGGAGGTGACCGAATCCCTGCGCCAGGCGAAATCGGGAATTTCAAGAGCCGAGGATTATGTTCGGCTTGGATTCCGCTCCCAGATACACGGCGCCCCAAGCCTGATTCCAGAAGAACATGTCGATCGCCGCGCCATGCGGTTCCACGGGCGCGGAACTGCATGGAACCATGTCGCGATGGATCAGGCTATCGCCGATTCCGGCCTGGAAGCGACCGACATCGACAACCCGCGCACCGGTATCATCATGGGGTCGGGAGGGCCTTCCACCAAGACGCTGATCGAAGCGGCCGACATAGCCCGCGACAAGGGCCCAAAGAGGATCGGGCCATTTGCAGTGCCGAAGGCGATGTCGTCGACGGCATCGGCAACACTTGCAACATGGTTCAAGATCAAGGGCGTAAATTTCTCCATTTCGTCCGCTTGCGCGACTTCGGCGCATTGCATTGGCACGGCCGCGCAGCAAATTCAGTGGGGTTTGCAGGATGTGATGTTCGCTGGCGGTTGCGAAGAGCTGGAGTGGTCACTATCGATCCTGTTTGACGCAATGGGTGCAATGTCTTCCAGCTACAACGATACGCCGGAAACCGCCTCGCGCGCCTTTGACAAGACCCGGGACGGATTTGTGATCGCCGGCGGCGCAGGGGTCGTCGTCCTCGAAGAATATGAGCGTGCAAAGGCCCGTGGCGCAAAAATCTATTGCGAGCTCATTGGGTATGGCCTGACGTCGGATGGTTACGACATGGTGGCGCCTTCAGGCGAGGGCGCTGAACGATGTATCCGCATGGCAATCGAAAACGTCGATATGCCGATTGACTACATCAACCCGCATGCCACCTCGACACCCGTCGGCGATCAAAAAGAAACCGAGGCGCTGCGGACAATTTTTGGATCCGGAGAAAAATGTCCGCCGCTGTCGGCAACGAAATCCCTGACCGGGCATTCCCTCGGGGCGGCCGGAGTGCAGGAAGCGATTTATTCTATCTTGATGATGAACAACGAATTCATCTGCGAAAGCGCAAATATCACAGAACTCGACCCGGCGTTTGAAGACATCAACATCGTGCGGAAGCGACGCGACAACGTAAAACTGGGTGCGGTTCTGTCCAATTCTTTCGGGTTTGGCGGCACCAACGCGTCACTTGTTTTCAAGCATCCGGACGCGTGATCGGAATTAACAACATGAGTGTTGAAACTGGCAGCCTGTTGGCTGGAAAGCGCGGCCTGATCCTGGGCGTCGCCAACAACCACTCCATCGCATGGGGAATTGCGCGCGCAGCAGCGGCGCATGGCGCGGAATTGTGTTTCACCCACCAGGGAGAGGCTCTGGGCAAACGGGTGCGCCCGCTCGCCGAACAGGCCGGCTCGGATTTCGTGTTGCCTTGCGATGTAGAAGATGTTGCCAGTGTCGATGCCTTGTTCGACGCCATCGAAAAGCGATGGGGCAAACTGGACTTTGCTGTCCATGCGATCGGCTTCTCTGACAAGAACGAACTCAAGGGCCGATACGTCGATGCAACGACACGTGAGAATTTTCAGCGCACGATGGTCATCTCCTGCTTCTCCTTCACCGAAATCGCACAGCGCGCGGCGAGACTCATGCCCGACGGCGGTAGCCTGCTGACGCTCACCTATGCCGGGTCAACGAGCGTAATGCCGAACTACAACGTCATGGGATTGGCCAAGGCGGCGCTGGAAGCAAGCGTTCGATATCTGGCCAGCGACCTCGGTCCACAGGCCATCCGCGTCAACGCGATTTCCGCCGGACCCATTCGCACGCTTGCCGGCGCGGGGATTGCCGAGGCGCGGTCAATGTTCAATTTCCAGAAGGCGCACTCCCCGCTGCGCCGCAGTCTCGATATTGACGATGTTGGCGGCGCGGCGCTCTATTTGCTCTCGCCATTATCAGCCGGCGTAACCGGCGAAATTCACTTTGTCGACGCTGGCTACAACATTATTTCAATGCCCCGGCCGGAAGACCTGCGTGACAGCGACCCGGGTCACGAGTGAGCGCCAAACACAAAGCTGAGGTCCGGCGCGCCCTTTGATGAACAGGGTCAAGCTCGTTACGTAACTCACTGTCTACCAAGTGTTTTGTTGGCAGCATGGGCGTTTTCGCCACGAGTCTGTCCAAAACTTAATTTGATGGCAGCTATACGCCCGGGTATCGTGGCGCGCGGAGAAGTACGGGGCTTGCGGCGTACCGGGCGAAACCTGAAACCCATCCGGCGGGCACGGATGCGCCATTTCACCAAGCAAGCAACGCGTGGCGATTGTAAGCGAACGCCATCTGCGAAGATCCATCAGGAGGTATTCATGGAACGCAAGTCCAAACTGGCGCTGGCCGCCGCTGCGGGTGTGGTTAGCCTGTTTGCAGTTACCGCGATTGCCCAGCAGGCATCCAGCCCGCCCGGCAACAAGCCGGCCGCCGCAACACCAGCTGCGCCAGCTGCTCCAAACGCAGCCCCGGCGCAGGGCAATGAAAAGGCGACCGCAACCAGGTCAGGCAGTTCGTCGGCCGCGGACAAAGGCCGCCGCTGGCGCGGTCATCACCGGCACTACGGCCGCGGCGGTCACCATATGCGCCGGGGTGAATGGCGGGCGCGGCGCATGGCCCGGCGCAATCGCTGGCGCAACATGTCGGAGACCGACCGGAAGGCTTTCTTTGAAGCGCGCCTGGCCGCGATAAAGGCAGGATTGATGCTCAACGAAACCCAGGCAAAACTCTGGCCATTTGTTGAGACCGCAATGCGGGAAATGCATGCCAAACGGCGTGCATGGGCGGAGCGCATCAGGAAGGAAGGCCGTCCGGCCAACCCGTTCGACCGGATGAAACGGCGCGGCGACATGCTGGCCGACCGAGGTGCTGCGCTGCAAAAACTCGCCGATGCAGCCAAACCGCTTTACGATACACTGAGCGATGATCAACGCCGGCGTTTGCGGGTCTTGACCAGGGGCATTCGCAGAATGGCGCGCCTGCGTGCGATGCGGCGGCACCGGATGATGATGCGCCAGATGCACAACAGGCGCGGCCACTGGGAACGGCGGGGTGGTTACCACCACCAAAATCGGCGCGGATATGGGCGCTTCGGCGGCGAACGGCGCCTTTAAACTGGCGCCGGTCAAATGTTTGATCTGGCGGCCTGCGGGTGCGGGCCGCCAGATTTTTTTTGCGCCGCCAATCGTTATCCGGGCACTGCGTCTTGTGAGCGAGTGTGAATTGCATCCCTGCTCACCCGTGCAATACCATGCCGGAGTATAGTACAAGGCGGAAACAACCGCGCCTTGCCGGTCCCGGATCACGGAGCACGAGCTACATGGCCAACGCATTGATGCAAGCGATCGGAAGGAGCATCGCCAGATTCCTGGGGCGGCCAATCAAGGGTTACATGCCCCTGGCGACCAGCAATCCGTCTGCGTTCCGGCGTACATTGCGGCGCGGCGATGTTGTCCTGGTCGAAGGCAACAGCCGGGTTTCAACGGCAATCAAATATTTGACGCAATCCACCTGGTCACATTCGATGCTTTACGTTGGGCCGATACCCGGGCTCGCCGAACCCGATGGCGAACCACATGTCTTTGTCGAAGCCGACATTGATGAGGGCGTGATTTCGGCCCCGCTATCCAAGTACGAATGCTTTCATACCCGCATCTGCCGCCCGGCAGGGCTCGGAGAAACGGAGGCCGCAAAGGTATGCGACTACGCATTGACCCGGCTCGGCGATTCCTACGACATGAAAAATATTATCGATCTGATGCGTTATTTTCTACCGACCCCGCCGGTTCCAACCCGGTTCCGGAGGCGGATGATTTCGCTTGGCGCCGGTTCGCCTTCGCAGACCATTTGCTCAACCCTGATCGCGCAGGCTTTCCAGTCGGTAAAATATCCAATATTGCCGACTATCGAATCAATCGACGAAATGTCCGCCGACCACCCCGAAGCCGCCGACGCCCGGGATGACCGCAAACAGGAAATACTGCGTATCCGGCATCATTCCCTTTTTGCACCGCGCGATTTCGACATTTCACCCTATTTCAACATCGTCAAACCGTCCGTTGAGATCGGCTTTGATTATCGCCAGTTGAAGTGGGATCACGACATGAAAAAGTGATCCGGTGTTGGCGGATCGCCGGCATCGATAATGGCGAAAAGTACCCCGGCCTCGCAAGGATCGGTTTGCAACTTGATCCGGCTCCGGCAATCGCCCTATGATCGCAGACCCGTTCGGGACACCTGAACCTCGTCCGCGGTCCATCGGGAGCCAGTCCCGGCCGGAGCGCCTGGAACCGTTCACGATATTGTGGAATCGTTTCACGGCTCTACATTCTTGATTTGAAGCGTTTCCGGACGGAACACCGGCTTCCACTTTTCCTCGAAACGCTACCGAGGGCTTCGAGAGTACCAATGACGCGAATCCCCACGTTGAATTCACCGTTCCTGCTCGGATTCGACGATATCGAGCGGGCCCTGGAGCGGGTGAGCCGCAATACATCGGATGGCTATCCGCCTTACAATATCGAGCGGATCGCACGGACCCAGACCAAGCCGGAATTGCTGCGGATTACCCTCGCGGTTGCAGGGTTCACGCGCGATCAACTGGACATCACGCTGGAAGAACGCCAGCTGATCATCCAGGGAAAACAGACCGACGACCAGGAGCGTACCTACCTGCACCGCGGTATTGCAGCCCGGCAGTTCCAAAAGTCATTTTTGCTGGCCGAGGGCATGGAAGTTCTGGGAGCCGACCTGAATAACGGTCTGCTGTGCGTCGATCTGGCCCGCCCGGAACCGGAACGGATAGTGCAGAAGATAGATATCAACGTTCGCGATTAGCCACCGAACATCCGCTGCAAGAGGCTGCGATCCTTTGCCGGAATGCTGCCGGTCGTACCGCGTCCAATCGCCGCCGGAGGCATAAGCGGGTTGCCCTGGCGTGCGCGCGCGGGTGCAATTGCGCGGCGATCGTGGGCGCGGCCAACCGGATTGATGGTCATTGGCGTGCCGGACGTTCTGGCTGGCCGGGCGGTGAACGCAGGCTTTACAGGAGCGGAGCCGGGTATCAGGGCAGGCGGCACAGGCGGCGCCAAACCGATGGCACGCGGATCGCGCCAATTGCCGGATGGCAACCGGTCGGGCTGCAGGCGCGCCAATGCCCGGGTCATGAAGCGACTCCAGATCCGGACCGGCAAATTGCCCCCGGAGACCTTTCTGGTAGGCGCGGAATTGTCATTGCCCAGCCAGACGCCGGTTACCAGCCGGCTTGTATATCCAATGAACCACGCATCCTTGTAATCCTGCGTCGTCCCGGTTTTTCCGGCAGCCTGCCAGCCTGGCAGTTCCGCCTTCCGGGCCGTACCGGTCAGCAGGGTCTCCTGCATCATGGCGTTGATCATCGCTACATTACGCGGCGAAACGACGCGTCCGCCGGCGTGGTAGCGGTGCCGAAACACGATCTTGCTACGGCGTTTTCCCCGGGCTCGGCGCACGCGTTTTATGACATACGGCTCCACAGCGATCCCGCCATTAGCGAAAACCGCATAGGCGCCTGTCATTTCCAAAAGATTGACTTCCGACGTGCCGAGCGCAAGCGATGCGTTGTTGCGCAATTTCGACCTGATGCCGAGCCGCCTTGCAGTTTTGGCAACCCGCGCGGGGCCAAGTTCCATCGCCAGCCTGACGGCGACTGTATTGAGAGACAAGGCCAGCGCGCGCGTCAACGTCACGTTGCCGTAGTATTTGTGGCTGGCGTTTTCCGGCCGCCAGCCGCGGATGTTAACAGGCCCGTCCAGCCGACGGCTCTCGGGATGCAGCCCCCGTTCCAGCGCAGTCAAAAAGACGAACGGCTTGAAAGCGGAACCCGGCTGTCGTCTGGCGGCCACCGCCCTGTTGAACTGGCTCTTGGCATAGTCACGACCTCCAACCAATGCGCGAATTCCACCGCCGGGCTCCATGGCAACAATCGCGCCTTGCGAGACCCGATAGCGCTTGCCGCTCTTGTTGAGATGCAGGACCAAGGCCCGCTCTGCCTGTCTTTGGGCAATCGGATCAATCGTGGTTTCGACCACCAGATCATGGTCGAATGCACCGAGAATCCGGTTCAACCGGTCCATGACAAAATCAGCGACATAGTTGGTCGAGTCCGAGCCCAGATTTTGTCTTGCCTTGGCAGGATTGGATAGCGCGATTTTGGCCACGGATTCGGTGATATGGCCTTCCTGCGCCATGGCCGTGAGGACTATGGAGGCGCGCGCCTCGGCCGCCGCAGGATTGCGGTTCGGCGCATAGCGGGTTGGCGCCTTCATCAAGCCGGCCAGCATCGCAGCCTGGGCAAGGGTGACGTTGCGGGCGCTGACGCCAAAATAACGCTGCGACGCGGCTTCCACGCCGTAAGCGCCAGCTCCGAAGTAGACCCTGTTCAGATACAATTGCAGAATTTGGTCTTTTGAATATTTTCGCTCCAGCCAGACAGACAATATGGCTTCCTGGATTTTCCGGCTTATCGTGCGTTCCTGGGTAAGAAACAGGTTCTTGGCCAGTTGCTGGGTCAATGTCGAACCACCCTGCATTCCGCCCTTATCGCGAGTGAGATTCGCGTACATGGCGCGCGCGATGCCCTTAACGTCGATTCCCCAATGGCTGTAAAAGCGGCGATCCTCGATCGCCACAAAGGCTTTCGGCAGATATCCGGGCAGTTCGCGCAGTTGAATTGCGGGTCCGCCCGTGTCGCCACGATTCGCCAGCAGCGTGCCATCGGCCGCCAAAATCGCAATGTTGGGTGGGCGCTTGGGGACTGCCAACTTGTCGATCGGTGGCAGTTTTCCGGCATAGAACGCGACAATCCCGGTTACGCCGATCAATCCCCAGATGCAGGCGACACAACTCCAATACAACAATCCACCGAACAGAGAGCGGCGGCGGCGCGTCCGGTTGTTCCGGCGCTGCTTACGCCGGCTGGCGGTTTCACCGGCGTCATCGACGGAATTCTTGCGCTTCTTTTTGCCGGATGCCGATGATCTTCCAAGCAAGCCAGCAAGCAATCCGGGACGGCCAACACGCGCGCGCCGGCCGCCGATCCGATCCTCGGGATCAGCCCGCAGGCCGTTGCGCCTCTTCGGTTGATCACCGAATGAAGGCTCCTTTCTCCGGTACCTGATGGCCATCAGTCCTGCTGAATTCTTGTCTGGATCTGGTCATGTGAACATTGAGACCGCTACAGATTAATCGGGGCAAATTAAGGTCCGGTTAAGGTTTCCCGACAGCCGCGCCTCGCACGCTCGTCAACGGGAGGCGACAGCCAGAGCAGCCCCGATTTCTGGGGAAATTGAGGGCAATTGAGGCTCGCAAACGCAGCATGGCTTGCACTTGTGCCGCCAGGACGCCAAAGATTAAGGGTTGGCTGAAATTCCTGCCAGGCTATCCCCGGTCTGCTTTTACCAGCCCCGTTTGGGGCGTGGCGGGGACATTGATGGACTGAAACCATGAAAGTCACACTCGAGCGATCGGCATTGTTGAAATCGCTGGGCCACGTTCACCGGGTCGTCGAGCGGCGGAACACGATTCCGATCCTGTCCAATGTATTGCTGCGCGCCGCCGATCAGGCGCTGCATTTCAAGGCGACTGACCTTGATTTGGAAGTGGTCGATTCCACCGCGGCCGACATCGGTCAAAATGGTGCAACGACGCTGCCCGCTCACACGCTTTATGAAATTGTTCGCAAGTTGCCCGATGGCGCGCAAGTTTCACTCGAACTTGGCAGCAGTGAAGGGCAATTGCTGTTACGATCAGGCCGATCCCGTTTTACCCTTCAATCGCTGCCCGAAAGCGATTTTCCCGATATCAGCGTAGGTACGTTCGACAACACGTTTTCGATCGACTCTACCGACCTCAAGAAACTGATCGACAAGACGCAATTTGCCATTTCAACCGAGGAAACCCGCTATTATCTCAACGGAATCTACATGCACACGGTTGATGTCGACGGGAACAGCATGTTGCGCGCCGTTGCTACCGACGGGCACCGCCTCGCACGGGTTGAAATCCCCGCGCCTGCCGGCTCCGCCGGAATGCCGGGCGTAATTGTACCACGCAAGGCCGTAGCCGAGTTGCTGAAGCTGCTGGAAGAAACATCCGGCGACATCAAGGTTGAAATTTCGACTACCAAGATCCGGTTTACCGCGGGCAACGTGTTGCTGACGTCGAAGCTGATCGATGGAACTTTCCCGGACTATGGGCGGGTTATCCCCTCCGGCAACGACAAGCAATTGGTCGTGGACCGGGATCCGTTTGCCGCCGCAGTCGATCGTGTATCAACGATCTCGTCCGAGCGAGGCCGGGCGGTCAAATTATCCCTTGCCGACGGCAAATTGGTTTTGACCGTTACCAACCCGGATTCGGGTACTGCCACCGAGGAACTCGAAGTCGATTACGACGCCAGTGCGCTGGAAATCGGGTTTAACGCCCGCTACCTGCTGGACATCGCCGGGCAGCTGGACAGCGACACTGCATTGTTCAAACTGTCCGATGCTGGTTCGCCGACCATTGTACAGGATCGCGATGGCGCGGCGGCTTTGTACGTCCTGATGCCGATGCGCGTATAGGTCCGCAATTCGGTCAACCGGAGGGGCCAACTGTGCAAGTCGAAACGATAAATTATTCTTCCGCCGGCCTGGAGTTCCAAGGCGAACTGGTGTTCGACGATACGGCGGGTGCGCCGCGGCCGCTGCTGCTGATGGCGCCGAACTGGGCGGGCGTAACGCCACGCGCGGTAGAAATCGGCCGGGAGCTCGCCGGGCAAGGCTACGTCGTATTTGTAGCGGACATGCACGGACTGGCGCGGCGGCCGACCGGCAACGAAAACCCAATGGAATTTCTGCAACCATTGATCGCCGATCCGGCGGCAACCCGCGGGCGAATCAATGCAGCGCTGGATTGCATGAGCGAAGAAGCGTCAAAGCGGAACATCGGCAACCCGGCACTGCGGGCAGCCATCGGATATTGTTTTGGCGGTGCAAATGTAATCGACCTGGCCCGGTCCGGCGCCGATATTGCCGCTGTGGTCAGCATGCACGGCAATTTGAAATCGGCAATGGAAGCCAGGGCTGGCGACGTCAAGGCTTCAATCCTGGTGGTGCATGGCGCGCAGGATCCGATCGCACCGAAAGCGGATCGTGATGCATTCGAAGAAGAAATGACTTCTGCCGGGGCGAATTGGACGATGCTCACCTTCGGTGGCGTGGTTCACAGCTTTACCGACCCCTCGGCCAATCGTCCGCCATCTTCGCAATTTTCCTCGAAGGCCGCACGCTACGGGTATGCGCTGGCGCACACATTTATCGCCGACGCGTTTTCCGGAAAGAGCTGACCGGCAATTTGTGCCAGGCTACCCAGGGGAATCAAACCGGGTCGTATCCGCCGTCTGCATTCAATCGGATGGCGCCGGCGATTGCCGGCTGGGCCCATTTTGCCGTGGCGCCTATTCCGCCAAATGCAAACAGGTGCGGACGAATATCACCCAATTGTTCCGTAATTGCAGCTGCCGCCAATTGCCGGATGATCGGATCGGGGGCGACTGACTTGAACGCCCTTTTGACAAGCCCGGACCGATTTGCAAGCGCTTCCGCCGACGCTTTCACGCCGCATTTGCGGGCGAAATTCAACCACGCCATCAGGCTGGTCGGCCCTGCAAGTCCGATGTGAACCGGGAGCGAGATGCCTCGCTGGCGCAGCCATTTTATCCACTCGACGATGGGACGCGCCTCGAAACTGAATTGCGTAACGATGTGGCCGGAAAGACCGCCGCTCTGAATCGCGGCCAGCTTGGTGACCAAATTAGCCTCCAATTCCTCCTCGCTCATCACCGGATGACCGTCAGGGAAGCCGCCAACTCCGACGTTCAGGATCCGGTTTCGCTGCAGCGCGCCGCTCTCGATGACCGCCAGCACGTCCTTGAGCGAACCAATTGGCTTTGCGGTATCGCCACCAATCAGCAAGATGCGGGTTACGTTCGCCTTTTCATGGAAGTTCGCCAATAGCGAATCCACGGCGGCAATGCTTGCCATATGGCGCACAGCGATATGCGGGACCGGTTCCAGGCCGGCCTTGCGAATGGCGACGGCGGCTTCCACAGAATCTTGCGGCGCCTGCGTCGGCAACATTGTCAGATATACTGTCGAACCCGGGCGGAGAGTGTCACGCAGCGCCGAAATATCCTTTGCGCTTGGCCTGGTCGCCTCAAAGGTGCAGGCCTGCATTAGCGCGGCAATGTGATCGGCAGTAACCCCATCCGGTTCGGGCGTGGCGTTGGCTGAAGAGGGCATTTGAATCTCCAGCGCTATTCGCGTCGGCGCGAGATGACGAAGGATTCATCCCAGAACCAGAGGCCGCCATTTGCATGCAGCACTTCCTGGGTGGCCTCAAGGTATTCAATTCCGGACACGACGGGCGCGAGACGAGCGTCTTCGATCTGCGCAACGTATACAGCATCGTTCCAGGCGGCGAACAAAGTCGATGTACCGATTGCGCCGGCAACTTCTGTTGGCAGCGTATGCATTTCGTAGCGGAACAGCGACTTGGCGTCTGAATTGGCGTTGAAATTGAAATTGCGCGCTGTCCCGCCGAGCTCGGCCTTGATCGCCTTGAGCAGGTCATGCCGGTTGTTGGTCACGAACGGCTCGTCGTCGGGCCATATCTTGCGAATGATCTCCATGCCGGGATCATTGCCATACGAGTGGATCCCGATCATGCGGCCGCCGGGGCCCAGGGCCCGAACCAGGGGGGTCAGAACCCGCTTGGCCTTGAATTCGATGGAAGCCTTGGCGCGGTAGGGTTGGGAAGCAATTACCAGATCGTATCCGGCTGGCGTTTGGCCCTGTTTCGGTATGACCGAATCCAGCAGGAAGCGGTGATCTTCGCGGTAGATCACCAGTACGGCCGGGCGGTCGTAAACCGAATTGCCAGTCTTGCCGGTATGCGCGTTCCAGTTCTTGGCCAGAAACGGTTCCATGGCGGTGATCTGTTCTTCGAAGCTTGCCGAAGTACTGCCGGTCAGCCGCACTTCCTCCCAAACCATGCTGGAAGCGGCGCGAATGTCCTTGACGGTCAGCCAGGGCGCGTTGGCGTATTGCAGGTTGGTCAGCACCAGGACAGTTGCAGGGTGCTCGCAAAAGCGGTCGGGCATCTTTTGCAAGGTCAAGCGGACGTCTTCGAGACTGATCTCCTTGCCGCAAATATAAAACGGCATTGTCGGATACCTAGAATGCATGGACCGCATGACCCTTGAGAGAATCGTACCGTCACCGACACCGGCATCGAAAACCCTGATCGCAGGAGGCTTGGGATGCAGATTGGCCAGTTCCTGGCTAACCCGGTTCGCAACTTCCCACTTTTCACTGCAGGTGTTGATGAACATCAGATACTTCTGACGATTGTCGTAAAAGCGGAAATTATGCTCGTCATTCGGCTTGCCACTGGCCTGATCAGACCGGTTAGCGGATGCGGGCTTGTCATTTTCCGGCGCCGGTTGCGCGCTCGCCTCATTGCCGGAACGATCGCGCGCGGGCACCGGGGCGGGACCGACCTTGCCGGGATACGGACCTTTGTAATTGGACATGAACGCGCGGATGCGGTCGAGGGTATCGGTGGTGATCCGACCGCCGTTGCGTAACCGGCTTACCAATTTGCCATCGTTGATCGCGGCGCGTCCAAATGTTGATTCTGCGAGCCCAACCGTCCGGCAAAACTCGCTGATTTCCGACAATAATTCGTGGGTGCTCATGGGTTGCCTCTCGGCGTTCTGCGGGCAACAGCGGCAAATCGGTCACTGCGCTGCATACGTTGAGCGCGACTCACCGGTCCAAATCCGGAAAGCAGCGAGCCTGGCGACTGTGCACTCGTTCGCAAATATGTCAATTGGCAGTTGCCCATTATAATTGTGGGATATTTGTGTAATATATCCCACGATCTTGCGGCAAAAGCGGGTCGATGGCTAAAACGCTGTCGTCGAATCACCGTTTCGTGGCACAGGTAGGCATGCTTTCCGCGAACACAGCCGCACAAGAACAGCGAGGGGCCGTTCCAGCGATCATTCGCCGGCTGAAGCTTTCCGGTTACCGTTCCTACGCCAGCCTGGATTTGGCAACCGAAAGCAACCTGATCGTGCTGACCGGCGAGAACGGCGCTGGCAAAACCAATCTCATCGAATCAATATCGCTGTTGAGTCCGGGACGCGGGCTGCGCCGGACCGAATTGTCGTTGTGCATTCGCGTCCCTGGAGATGGCGGCTTTGCAATTTCCGCTGACGTCGATGGCCCTTTTGGCCCCGTCCGCCTGGGCACGGGTCTGGAACCCAACCCGTCCGGCAGCGGGGGCAATCAACGCCGGTTCAGGCTCAACCAGGCAAATGCAGGCTCCGCACGTGCGTTTGCCGACCATATCCGGGTCGTCTGGCTGACCCCGGCAATGGACGGGCTGTTTACCGGAGCAGCCGGCGAACGCCGGCGTTTTCTTGACCGTCTCGTGCTTGCTGTGGATTCCGATCACGCCGCTCGGACCAACGCACTCGAAAGGGCGCTGCGCAACCGGAACAAATTGCTGGAACAGGATAGCGGCAACACCGCCTGGCTGGATGCGGCCGAGCGTGAGATTGCCGAACTTGGGATTGCAGTGGCCGCCGCCCGCGAGGAGACGGTTTCCAGGCTTTCTTCCCTGATTGCCGAAACCCGCAAGGACGATAGCCCATTCCCCTGGGCTCAGATTTCCCTGATGGGAGAAATCGATCAGCTGGTTGCAAGTTTCCCGTCTATCGAGGCCGAGGACAGGTACCGGTCGATACTGCGCGACAATCGTAATCGCGACGCTGCCGCAGGACGCACGCTGGTCGGCCCCCAAGCCAGCGACCTGCTGACCACGCACGGCCCGAAAGGCATCGCCGCAGCGTTGGCTTCAACGGGGGAGCAAAAGGGCCTGCTCACCGGTCTGGTCCTGGCCCATGCGCGGCTGGTCGCAAGCATGAGCGGAATCATGCCTGTCATTCTGCTGGATGAGATCGCTGCTCATTTCGATCCGTCTCGCCGGAGCGCCCTTTATGCCGAACTGCAAACGCTTGGCGCCCAGGTCTGGATGACGGGCGCCGACCCCGCATTTTTCGCTGAAATTGCAATTTGCGCCGACATCTTCGAGATCGCGGACGGGGCTGTAAGGCGGTCTCAAAAGGCGTCTTGACGACCTTTCCGCGGGCTGTTCGCCGCGATACGAACAAACTGGCTACGAAACCTATTATTTTCAGTACCTTGTAGACGAACTGGCAAGTCCGTCCGCGACCACAGAATCGGCGGGTTTTGCGTGCAAATTCAGGTGGTTTCAGGCAAAATAGCGCGGTGCGAATCATGCTTCCCGCGTGCCGCAGGTACAGCCAGAATCACAGGATAATTTATGGACGAATCAGTGGCCGATTCACCGGATCGGAATTCCGCGGCGAGTGCATATGGCGCCGAGTCGATCAAGGTCTTGCGAGGCCTTGACGCGGTGCGC
The DNA here is from genome assembly GCA_964615275.1 of uncultured Beijerinckia sp. Taxonomy (GTDB): domain Bacteria; phylum Pseudomonadota; class Alphaproteobacteria; order Rhizobiales; family Beijerinckiaceae; genus Terripilifer. The sequence continues at coordinate 40,244 of CAZTMN010000002.1, forward strand.
AAGCGCCCCGGCATGTATATCGGCGATACCGATGACGGCTCGGGTTTGCACCACATGATTTATGAGGTCGTCGACAATGCGATCGACGAAGCGCTGGCTGGGCACGCGACACTTGTAACGGTGACGTTGAACCCTGACGGGTCGTGCACAATCACCGACAATGGTCGCGGCATCCCAACCGATCTGCATCCAGAAGAGGGCGTGTCGGCTGCGGAAGTCATCATGACCCAATTGCATGCCGGCGGAAAATTCGATCAGAATTCCTACAAGGTATCCGGCGGATTGCATGGCGTCGGCGTGTCGGTGGTGAACGCGCTGTCCGTCTGGTTGAAATTGCGGATTTGGCGCGACGAGAAGGAACACCTGATCGAATTTGCCAATGGTGAAGCGACCGGCCCGCTTAGCGCGGTTGGTCCGGCGCCGATTGACGGCAATGCACCAAAACGCGGAACCGAGGTTACTTTCCTGGCTTCGCCGGAAACGTTCTCGATGGTCGAATATGACTACGGAACAATTGAACATCGGCTACGCGAACTGGCGTTCCTGAACTCCGGGGTGCGCATCGTCCTGACCGATGCGAGGCATGCGGAGATAAGGTCGGAGGAGCTTTTCTACGAAGGTGGCCTGGAAGCTTTTGTCCGCTACCTGGACCGGACCAAAACGCCGCTCATACCTGCACCGATTTTAATCAGCGGCGATCGCGGTGGCATCGGCGTCGAAGTCGCCTTGTGGTGGAACGACAGTTACCACGAAAACGTCATGGCGTTTACAAACAACATACCCCAGCGCGATGGCGGCACGCATCTTGCCGGTTTCCGTGGCGCATTGACACGTCAGGTCACTTCCTACGCCGATTCCTCCGGAATCAGCAAAAAGGAAAAGGTAGATCTTTCCGGCGACGATTGCCGGGAGGGCCTGACATGCGTGCTTTCAGTAAAGGTTCCGGATCCAAAATTCTCGTCACAAACCAAAGACAAGCTGGTTTCCTCGGAAGTCCGTCCCGTGGTCGAAGCGTTTGTCAATGAAATGCTCGGACAATGGTTTGAAGAACATCCCCAGGAAGCCCGGATTGTCGTAACCAAGGTTGTAGAAGCTGCAATGGCGCGCGAGGCGGCGCGCAAGGCGCGCGAACTGACCCGGCGCAAGGGCGCACTTGATGTTGCGAACTTACCGGGCAAGCTCGCCGATTGCCAGGAAAGGGATCCAGCAAAGTCGGAAATTTTTATTGTTGAGGGCGATTCCGCAGGCGGTTCAGCAAAACAGGGACGCAACCGGGAATTTCAGGCCGTATTGCCTCTGCGCGGCAAAATTCTGAATGTCGAGCGTGCCCGTTTTGACAAAATGCTGTCCAGCCAGGAAATCGGCACACTCATTACCGCGCTCGGCACGGGAATTGGACGCGACGATTTCAATCCGGAGAAACTGCGATACCACAAGATCATCATCATGACAGATGCCGATGTTGACGGATCGCATATCCGCACGCTGCTATTGACTTTCTTCTTCCGCCAGATGCCGGAGTTGATCGAGCGGGGCCATTTGTATATTGCACAACCACCGCTCTACAAGGTCAAGCGCGGGCAGTCCGAACAATACCTGAAGGACGAACGTGCGCGTGAGGAATACCTGATCGATAACGGTCTCGATGGCGCGATTCTGCGGGACTCGAACGGCCAGGAGCGGGGCGCACAGGACCTGCGCGCCATTGTCGAGGAAGCGCGCATCGTCAAGCAGGTTCTGGGCCAACTGCATTCGCGCTACGACCGCAACATAGTCGAACAAGCCGCGCTCTGCGGCGCATCGAAGCCGATTTCTGTCGACGATGAACCGGCCGCAAATGCTTTGGCCATCAAAGTCGCCGAGCGGCTCGATTCGGTCTCAGAGGAAACCGAGCGCGGTTGGCAGGGATTGGTCATAGGCGGCGGATACCAGTTCAGCCGCGAGGTACGCGGCGTCCGGCAGGTCGTCGCCCTTGATCATGGACTTCTGGGATCAGCGGAAACACGCAAGCTGGATGAACATATTGCTCCGTTGCGTGACGTCTTTGAGGGGCCTGCACTGTTCCTGCGCCGGGGCGATGAAGTTCGCGTTCATGGGCCCAGCGAGTTACTGGGTGCGGTGATGGCTGCAGGGCAAAAGGGCATCAGCCAGATGCAACGCTACAAGGGTCTGGGCGAAATGAACCCGGATCAATTGTGGGAAACCACGCTTGACCGCAACGTCCGTTCGTTGCTGCAGGTCCGCGTAAAAGATGTTGCGGATGCGGATGACCTGTTTGTCAAACTGATGGGCGACTCGGTCGAACCCCGGCGAGAGTTCATTCAGGACAACGCATTGAACGTCGCCAACCTTGACGTTTAAGACCTGCGCAACAACGATTGCGACCGGAAAGCAGACCTGAGTTCCTGTATTGCCGCAGTCTGCCACCAGCTTTGCGGCGTTTCCAGGTCTCGTGTTCGTCCACGCGTGACCCAGCCGACCCAATCAAATCCATTGTATCCTGGGCTCGATTTATGGGAAGGTGCCGGAAACACCATTAACAATTGGATTGGACCCGGCTGCGAGGACACCGGGCGGGAGGAAACATGCTGCTACCAACAACCATGGTCGGTTCTTATGCGCAGCCGGATTGGCTGATCGACCGGACGAAGCTCAGTCTGCGGGCGCCACCGCGCATCCGGGCCAAGGAGCTTTGGCGCGTTGATGAAGATTGGCTCGAACAGGCGCAGGATGACGCCACACTACTTGCCATCCGCGATCAGGAAGCAGCCCGCGTAGATATCCTGACCGACGGCGAGATGCGCCGCGAGAGTTATTCCAACCGCTTTGCAACTGCACTTGAGGGCGTCGACGCAGAAAATCCGGCAATCGTTCCCAGCCGGACCGGCAAGCCCGACATGGTGCCCAGAGTCGTCGGACCGATCCGGCGTAAACATCCGGTTGAAGTGCGTGATGTCGAGTTCTTGCGCGCCAATACAAACAAGCAAATCAAGATAACGGTGCCAGGCCCGTTCACCATGTCGATCCAGGCAAAGGATTTTCACTATAACGATGAAGTCGCGGTTGCGATGGCTTATGCCGAAGCGGTCAACGAGGAAATCAAGGACCTGTTTGCGGCCGGTGCGGACATCGTGCAGATCGACGAACCCTATATGCAAGCCCGCCCCGACCAGGCGCGCGCCTATGCCGTCGATGCTATCAATCGCGCGCTCGAAGGCGTGAGCGGCACGACCTCGATCCATTTGTGTTTCGGCTATGCGGCGCTGGTAAAGAACAAGCCGGAAGGGTATTCTTTCCTCGCCGAGCTGGAAAACAGCAAGGCAGACCATATTTCGATTGAGACCGCACAGCCAGTCCTTGACTATGCCGTGCTGGAGAAATTGCCTTCAAAAACCATTGTTGTGGGTGTCATCGACCTGAGCACCGAAGATGTCGAAACTCCCGATATCGTCGCCGAACGTATACGCAAAATATTGCCGCATGTGCCACCGGAGCGCATCATTGTCGCGCCTGATTGCGGGATGAAATACCTGCCGCGCAATTCCGCCTTTGGAAAACTGAGGGCGATGGTGGAAGGCGCCAGGATCGTTCGCGAAAGCCTGGGTTGATTATACGGTCCGGATATCCGCTGACGTTAGGGAGCATACAATGAGTGGCGATAATCTTCCCCTGTCGCACATAAAGGTTTTGGACCTGACGCGCGTACGCGCCGGGCCGGCATGCGTGCGTCAGTTCGCTGACTGGGGCGCCGATTGCATCAAGATCGAAATCACCGGCGATGCCGGCGACGGTTATTCGGATGGCCGCCATCTGGGCGATTTCCAGAATCTACATCGCAACAAGCGGAGCATGAAACTCAACCTGAAGGCCGCCGAGGGAAAGAAGATATTCATGGCGCTAGCAAAGGACGCCGACGTCATTGTCGAAAACTACCGGCCCGATGTGAAGCGGCGTCTGGGTATCGACTACGAGGCTGTATCCGCCATCAATCCGAGAATCATTTACGCCAGTATTTCCGGGTTTGGTCAGGATGGACCTTATGCCAATCGCCCGGGCGTCGACCAGATCGCGCAAGGTATGAGCGGGTTAATGTCGATAACGGGCGCCCCGGGTGAAGGGCCGATGCGGGCCGGAGCCGCCTTGGGCGACATGAGCGCCGGCATCTTTGCTGCGCTCGGTATCATGATGGCAATCATCGAAAGGGAGAAGTCCGGCAAAGGACAGTGGTTACACACCTCCTTGCTTGAAGCGCTGACCACAATGCTGGATTTCCAGGCGGCCGCCTATTTGTTTGACGGTAAGGTGCCGGGACAGGCTGGCAACAACCATCCCAAATCAATACCCACCGGGGCGTTCAAGACCAAGGACGGACATATCAATATTGGCGCGGCAGGCGATATCTCCTGGATACGGCTGGGCAAGGCATTGCAGAATGACGCGCTTTTCGGCAATCCCGATTATGCAACCGGGGAAGGCCGATTAGCGAACCGGGACACTGTGAACGCCGCACTGGAAGCAATTTTCATGACCAAACCCACCGAGCACTGGGTTCAGCTTTTGAATGATGCCGGTATTCCATGCGGACCCATTTACAAGATGGACCAGGTCTTCCAGGACCCGCAGATGACCCACCTGGGGCTGGCTACCGATATCGATCATCCCCTGGTTGGAAAACGCCAACTCGTAGGCCAGCCAATACACATGTCGCGCACGCCATGGAAAATGCGCTCGGTCACGCCGGAAGCGGGCGAACACACCCGCGAGATCCTGCAGGGCCTTGGGTATTCAAGAACCGATATCGACACGCTCTACGCCGATGGCGTCGTGTAACCAACGGGATCTTCATGCAGGTATCAACCGAGAAAATGATTGCCCAGAAAGATTCCGGAATTGGCTGGATCATTTTCAATAATCCCGCCAAGCGCAATGCCATCAGTCACGAAATGCGCGTTGCGTTACTGGAAATCTTCGATGCATTCGACAACGACGACGAAGTACGAGTCATCGTCTTGCGCGGAGCAGGCGACAAGGCATTCGTATCCGGTGCGGATATAGCCCAGTTTGACGACGGCGACCGGGAAATTCGCGAAGCTGTGTCACGCAAAGCCTGGGGTCGATACGGCCAATCGCCGAAGCCGGTCATTGCCATGATCCATGGTTACTGCCTTGGCGGCGGCCTCTTGATAGCCTTGAACGCAGACCTGCGGATTGCCTCGGATGATGCGCAGTTCGGCGTACCGGCCGCCCGGCTGGGCATTGCCTACCCTTATGACGGCGTACGCAAATTGGTCGATTCAGTGGGACCAATCAAAGCAAAAGAGATTCTGTTTACGGGCCAGCGCTACAATGCCAACCAAGCGCTGGCGATGGGTCTCGTCAACGAAGTTGTTCCAGCAGCGCAACACGAAGATCGCGTGCGGGCGATCGCGGCACTGCTCAACGAAAATGCGCCGCTTTCCATCCGTGCATCCAAACTTCTTGTTGACCAGATTTGCGCCAGCCCGGAGGAGCCGGACCTCGCCGCTTGCAACGCGGTTGCCGAAGCCTGCGCCAACAGCGAAGATCTTGCCGAAGGCAAGCTCGCCTTCAAGGAAAAACGCCGGCCCATATTCAAGGGCCGTTAACAACATTCAGGCCCGCAACAGGGCGGCGCTGCCCAGACCGCCCGCGGCAGCAATAGCTGCAAGCCCGGCCGAACCGGGCTTCTCCTGCTGCAGTTCGTGAAACAGCCGCACAGCAAGAATCGCGCCGGAAGCGCCTATCGGATGACCGCGCGCCAAGGCGCCGCCGCCACGGTTGAAAACGCCATCGGGCACAGCCAGCATATCCGTGAACGCCATAGCCTGGACGGCAAATGCCTCCATGATTTCAACGACCGCCAGGTCTTCCACCCGGGCGGAACTGCGCACCAGCAATTCACGTCCAGCGGATATTGGCGTCAATCCAGGCCTGGTTGGATCGCCACCCCTTGACACGCCGGCCACCCATTCCACCGGGTGGTGGTCCGGCGACAGGCTCTCAAGAACACTTTCATTGACCAACAGGACGGCAGCGGCAGCATCTGCCTCAACCGCAATGGTCGCCGAGGTCAATGCATATGCATCACCTCCCGCCAGCGCAGGAAACCGTTTGCATGCCGCTTCCTTTAACGGCCGGGTGAACGAATCCGTTGTCACGCCCTGAACCGTGACGAGCTCTCCAGCAATGCGGGCTTGCGCAGCGCACGCTTTCGCATGGGACTGGACAGCAAATATTTCTTGCGCGGATCTTGCGATTTCCAGTTCGCCGGCCAGCAGCGCGCCCGCCTCAACCATGTCCGGGTCGGCTTCCGGCCAGGGCGTGAATGGTGGACGTTCATAGGTGACAGGGACGCCCGATGCAGTAATCGGGCGATGGGCCCGAATCGGCGACCGGCTGTAACTCTCAACTCCGCCAGCAATTATCGCCTGCGCCTGACCGCTTGCTATCATCGCAGCTCCGATCGAGATCGCGTCAAGTCCGGCGCAGCATTGGGTGTCGACCGTCATGGCCGGCACAGACACATCCAATCCCGCTGCCAGTGCGCAGACTCGTGCCGGATTACCCCCGCCATATAATGCATTGCCCAAAATCACAGCATCGATATCAAGGGTGCGCCCGGCGCCACATTGGGCCAGCGCTTTCAGGACCGGAGCGGCAAGTGCCGATACTTCAAGCTGTGCAAATGCGCCGCCTCGCGGGGAAACCGCCGTTCGCCTAGCCGCCGCCATGAAGACCTTGTGTGAAAACCCGCTCATGTCAGCTGCTCAAGTTGGCCTGCCACGACCTGGTTTCGAAGCTCCACGAAGTCGGTCTTGCCTGAGCGCGTCCGTGGCCAATCCACGACGCGATAATATTGGCGGGGTATCTTGTACAGGGGCAAGTGCTCCCGTAAAGCCGCGATCAAGGACGCTACAGCAGGTCCAGTTCGCCTATCCCCGTCGCCAGCCAGTTGAACCGCCGCGGTTATACGTGCGCCACGTTTTTCGTCTGGAAGCGCTACAATCGCAGCTTCCTGGATATCCTCGATCGCGCGCAACACGGCTTCAACTTCTTCGGGAAACAAATTTTTGCCTGCGCTTACAATCATCCGGTCTTTCCGGCCGGCGAGCCACAAATATCCATCGTAGTCGAGCCAGCCCATATCGCCAACGCTCATATGTTTTTCGACAATTGTCGCACCGTCGCCGGCTGCGCCGGTCACATAGCCATCGAACAGCATCGGACTGGAGACAAATATTTCCCCGGTTTCCATTGCGGCAAGCCAATTTCCGGCGGAATCTGAAATTCGAACGTCAACACCCGGAAACGGCTTGCCCACCGATCCAGCCGGCACATTCGTACCGTCATGCGCCACCGAAACGAAACTCAATTCCGATGCCCCGTAAAATTCCGCAAGGCGGGCATGGGCAAACATTTTTCGCAACGCCTGCCGGTTACCCGGCTCCCATTTTGAACCGGATGAGATGATGTATCGCATCGATGGAAAACCATCGCGACTTGGACCAATAGCAGTCTTGGCAAGCAATTGCAGCTGGGCCGGCACGGCATAGAGCATTGTTGCGCTGTGCCTCAGCGCTTCGTTCAGAATATTGCCGGGGCGAAAACCGGTTTGCAACACGATCGTTGCGCCAATCTGCAAGGCATGCATGGCTGCGTACAAGAACAAGGAATGGGACAAACTTCCCGGCGCTGCAACAATATCGGACCTCCTGTGACCGAATACACGCGCTTCGATGGCAAAACTTTCCGTCCACGACCTATGCGAACGCTGGTAACCCTTCGGCTGACCGGTCGAACCGGATGTGAAGCCAATGTAAAAGGGCCAGGACGGATCAACCGTGGGCGCATAATGCTGCAAGCAACCGCCGGCTTTCATGGCCAGCGATTCCACCGACGCCGAAGCGTCAAGTACGATGGAGCTGCGTTCCTTGATTGCCTGGTGCGCCGTGGAGATAACCAAAGCGCAATCTGTGTCTTTCGCAAGCCGTGCTGCCGTCCGTGATGGCCACGCCGGATCGAACACCAGGCCGACCCGGCCTGACCGGGCGATGGCCAGCATCAGGATCGGCAGCGCGGCGCTATTGGGCAGTACTAATCCGATCCGCGCCCGTGGTGGCGTATTGCTATCCAGCCAGTTCGATACCTGATTGACCAATGGCACAAGGTCTCGCCATTTGACCATCTCGTTACCGCACACAATCGCCGGTTTGCCATTGTTTCGGCCGGCGTGCTCCTGCAGACCCGCGCCAATCATTCAACGTCCCGCCTGCAGTTGGCTAACGGGCAATGCGCTGACCAGCACCGCCACAATGATCGCCTTGATAACATCGCCGGGGACAAAAACGACCGCTACCAGCGCAGCAGCGGGCAATGACAAACCAGCAACGAAAGCCAGCCAGGGAATTCCGAGCGCGTATACCGCGCAAATTCCGCCTGCGATCGAAGCAGTGAACGCCCGCAGCGGTACGCTCCCCACTGGAAAACGTGACATTGCAAAGCCTGCCAGCCACGCACCCGGAATCCAGCCAAGCAGAAAACCTCCGGAGGGGCCGAAGAAAATGCCCAAACCGCCACGGCCACCGGCGAGTAACGGCATGCCAAGCGCAACGATGAATATGAGTAGCGAAACCGCGAGCGCTCCATTGCGCGCGCCAAGAACAACTCCAGCTAGCATGACTCCAAGGGTCTGCGCTGTCACCGGTACTCCGGCGAGGAATGGCAGGTCGAATTTCGGCAACAGTCCCAACGCTGCTATTAAGGCGGCAAATAGGCACATGCGGACAAAATCACCAGTGTCTGTATTGCTCGCCACCGCGTTTATCGCTCCTGCTGCCGCGTTACATCACCTTGCACTGCCTGCCGGTCAATCCTGCGCGCCTCAAGAGCTTCTGCGACATGGCCGGACATTTGGAGCGTATCCAAAAGGAACAGCCTGACCAGTTGCAGCGGCGCGCGGCGAACCGTGCGCGCCCGCCAGGCCTCTTGCCGGCGTCTCCACAGATCGAACAGCAAAGGCACAAACCGGATAACAAGAGCTACTGCAAGGGCTATCTTGTCAGCGCGAATTCCAAATCGCTCCAGCGGACGAAACAACGGCGTGATCGCATCGAGCATGGCCTGCATCGGCGTGGTCATCGTCACCAGGTCCGCCAACATGATCATCAGCAACAGCCTTGCAGCGGATGCTGCAGCGGCGGCATGACCGGCTGTATACCATTGCAACACGTAAATGAGTGCAAGCAATGGGGTAAGCGTTCGCAGCAAGGCAAGGCGGGCTAACGCCTGACGCCCAAGGGCTGCATATACAACAACAACTATCGCAAGACCCGCGACGAAGATACGCCAGTCCTGCTGGACAAGCAGCACGGTCGCGACCCCAAAAAGGATCAACAGCTTGAGTCGCGCCGGAATCCGGTGCAGCCAAGTCGGTGGATAAAGATAACCGGCAATCATTGCATTGCCGCCATTTCCGCAACCTGCCCTGCTGCATTCCGGTATTGCCGCAGCACCGACGCAGGCGCACCATCAGCAACGATCTTGCCGCAATCGAGCCATATCAGGCGTTCGAATTGTTGCAACAATTCGAAATCATGGCTGGCGATGATGACTTGTTGTGGAGCCGCCAGGATTTCCGCCGACAACCGGGCGCGTGTGGGGAGATCGAGGCTGGCAAACGGTTCGTCCAGTAGCAGGATTTGCGGCTCCATAGCCATCAGCGCCAATATGCACAACAATTGCTTCTGCCCATCGGACAATTTTTCTACCGGTTTGTGCTCCCAATCTTCCACGGAATGGGACTCAAGGATGGCGCGCACGCGCTTTGACACTTCCAAGGCATCGAGCCCCGCTTCGCGCAGCCCGAAGGCTATTTCCTCCCCCGCGGTCGGGAACAATATTTGATGCTCGGGATTTTGAAACAGGAAGCCTGCCAATTCGGGCAATTGCTTGCGATGCTCGCGGGTTTCATACCCGCAGACACGGACTGAGCCAGCCTCCGGCATCAACAGGCCGTTTATCAGCCGCAGCAATGAGCTCTTGCCCGATCCGTTGTTGCCGACAATGCCGATGCGGTGCTCACCGAGCTCAAGCGTCAGGCCATCAAACACCGGCCGGCCGCCGCGGGTCAGGACGACCTTGTCAAACCGCACCCCCGGAGCATGACCGATTCGCGATTTTGAGAACTTGGGCAATCGTCAGGCACTCAACGTTTGTTTGATACTTCTGAAGCTCTTATCATTTCCCCATCCGATTGAGCAAAGCGCCTTTTGGCGAAGGGGGATGATGTGACGATGCTGGCTGGATGGTATGAGCGGCCCGGTCCGGCGCTCGAAGTTATCGAAACCGGGTATTTGCCTGTCCCCGAACCGGGTCCCGGGGAGGTCCTTGTCCGGCTCCACGCTTCCGGAATAAACCCATCGGACTACAAGAAGCGCGGCAATACCAAGGCCGCCATGGAATTTCCGCGCATCATTCCGCACTCGGATGGAGCGGGTGTCATTGAAGCCGCAGGCCCCGGAATAACGGACTTTCACACTGGCGACCGTGTTTGGACATTCAACGCCCAATGGCAACGACCGCAGGGAACCGCCGCACAATACATTGCCTTGCCGGCAACGCAGGTCAGCCGGCTTTCCCCGAACACATCGTTTGAACAGGCGGCGTGCCTGGGCATTCCCGCCATGACCGGTTGCAGGGCGATTTTTATGGACGGGCCCGTCGATCAACGGTGGGTTTACGTTCCCGCCGCAAGCGGCCGCGTCGGCGCTTATGCCCTGCAATTCGCCAAATGGGGCGGCGCCAGGGTAATTGCCAGCACGGGCTCAGCAGAGCGCGCTGCAATTGCCCGCGACCTAGGCGCCGATCATGTCATTGTTCGGAGCACGACAAAGGACGTCGCCGATGAAATCCTCAATATCACAGATGGTTATGGAGTGGATCGCATCGCCGAGGTCGAATTCGGCGGTAACATGGAGCTTAACGCGCGCATCCTCGCCCAGGATGGGGTAATCGCCTCCTATGCGTCGGCCCATGTTCCAAAAGCGGAAATCACCGTGTCTCCGCGGCGCGCCCGGAACATGTCAATTCACTTCATCTTCGTATACATGCTGAATGCCGGGGCCATTTCCGAGACCTGCGAGTTGGTCAACCGGGCTGACCGAGAGGGCGCTCTGCATCACCGCATCGCGGCAACATTTCCGCTGGAGCAACTTGCACAAGCCCATTCCGCCGCGGAGACCCAATCGGGAACCGGACATATGGTCGTTTCGATCGCATAGCCTACTGCGGCAGGAAACGCGCTGAGGCGCTTGCCAAATCCGCTACATGCCAAGCTGGCGGCGGGATTTGCGCACCATATAATTGAAATTGATCGTATGTTGTTCAGGGCGCGAAATCTTATCATGTAATTTCATGATGTCGTCGCGCGGGAATTCCGGAGCGGTTTCGCCGGCCGCTTCGGCAAGTAACTGAATTTGGCAGGCATTTTCGAGCATAAGCGTCAGGATTACGCATTCCTCAAGTGTCCGGCCAACAATTGCGACGCCGTGGTTCTTGAGCATCGTACCTTTGTACGCGCCCAGGGATTTCGCAACGCCGGCGCCCATCTCCTTGGAACGGATAAGGTCGATGGTATCTCGGTAATCACCGAAACCATCGGCAAAAACCGCACCGCCCTGACTGAAGGCGCGCAGCGGGCGTCCGGTTGCCGACAACGCCAAAGCGTGGGTCGGATGGGCGTGAATCACGCTCATCACGTCCGCGCGCACCTTGAAGATTTCCGAATGAATATAGACTTCGCTGTGGCGAGGTCCCGATCCGGCGAGTTTTTCGCCCTCTAGATTGCAGGTAACGATATTGTCCATCGTCATTTCATCGAATCCGAAACTGTGCGGCTTCATGAAAAACTTCTCGGGGTCATCCGGATCGCGGATGGTCACGTGCCCGCGGGTAAAATCTCCCAATCCTTGTGCCTCAAGAACAATACCGGCATCTATCAACTTCCGTTTGGCATCATCCGCGGTCATAGTTTCCTCCTGGCGTCTATCCGGCCTGATTTGACAAATATTCTGGCTTGGGTGGTCGCCGATTTACGGGGCCTATGCAAGCGAATTCAATCATGGCATGGGCATGAACGGGTATAGGAGACGCAGATGGCAATACAAAGAATCAAACCTGGGCCACGTATGAGCAAGGCGGTCGTCCACGGCGATACCGTCTATCTGTCGGGCCAGGTGGCGGACAAGGCCAAAGACGGCAACACCGCTGAACAGACAACGGAAATCCTGTCGATCATTGAGGGGCTTCTCGCCGAGGCCGGCAGTGACAAAAGCAGAATCCTGGCGGTCAATATCTGGCTTTCCGACATAGGGACATTCGGGGAGATGAACGCGATATGGGATGCCTGGGTCGACACGGCCAACCCGCCTGCCCGGGCAACCGTCGAAGCGAAGCTGGCGGCGCCAAATTACAAGGTGGAAATTGCCTGTATTGCGGCTCGTTAGTGGGCGCCAATAACCACGCCAGCGCAACGCAATCTACGCGTTGCGGCCACTGAGCGGATTATCCGGATCCCAGCTGTATTCCAGCGTCTCAAAGCGCATTGCCAAGGCATCGATCAACAGGAGCTTGCCTGTCAGGCTTTCGCCAAATCCGGCGATTTCCCGGATTGCTTCGAGCGCCATCATCGAACCTACTATTCCTGTAAGTGCGCCAATGATCCCGGCTTCGGAACAAGCCGGGATTGCGCCTTCCGGCGGCGCTTCGGGAAACAGGCAGCGATAGGTTGGCCAAGGCTCGCCGCCAGATCCGGTTTCAAATGGTCTGAGCGTGGTCAACGAGCCATCAAAAACGCCTACAGCGCCAGTCACAAGGGGCTTTCTCTCGTAAAAACAGGCATCTGATACCAAGTATCGGGTTACAAAATTGTCCGAGCCATCGGCAATGAGATCATACTCCCGAACAAGCGCCCGCACGTTACCTTCGTCAACCCGCACCGGATGCGGCTGGAACGCGACATGCGGATTGATCCGGGAGATTGCGTCGGCCGCACTATCCACTTTTGGCCGTCCGATATCGGACGTACCATGAATGACCTGACGCTGGAGATTCGACAGCGATACCGCATCGTCGTCGGCGCAGCCGAGCACTCCAACACCTCCCGCAGCAAGATATTGCAGGACCGGAGCGCCCAATCCGCCTGCGCCAATGACCAGTACCTTCGCCGCCTTTAACTTTTGCTGCCCAGGCCCTCCCAGTCCGTGCAGAACGATGTGACGGGCGTAACGCTCGATTTCTTCAGGACTCAGGGACATCTAACAACCGTGGGGCCAGCGACAGGACGACGAACGGTGTCCAGCCAAGGGATATCGTTTACATTGAATCTTATACGCTCGCCTGCCCTTGGAAAAGCGGTGAAATCCGGCGGGCCGTCACCGACTGGTTTCAAGCGCAAAAGTATGCCTAACCTGTTGCGCAACTTCCGCCCCAAATGCAGGAGATCTGGTTGTCGAAACGAAGTTTCCTGATGGTTTTGTTTTTGACGTTCTTTACGGGAGCCATTTTCGCCGCCTGGCCGCAAGCCGACATCGCCGTATCCAGCTATTTTTTCACGAATGGCTTTACACTGTCGCACGATGCAGCCGCCCGCATGATCCGCCGCGTATTGTTCTATTTACCCGCGGTCGTGCTTGCGGGTATGGCCCTTGCCTGGCTGGCGGGACGCTTTGGCGCCGGTGGAAAACTGGCGGAACGATTTGCTGGCTTTGCGCCATCCACGCGCGGGCTCGTTTTCGCCGCATCGGCGATGGCGCTTGGTCCCGGTTTGCTCGTGAACGTAGTACTCAAAGACCATTGGGACAGGCCGCGACCTGTTCATGTCAGGCAGTTCAACGGTCCAGACCAGTTCCGGCCATGGTGGCGCACGGACGGGGCCTGCAAGAAGAATTGCTCGTTCGTCTCTGGAGAGGTCGCCGCCGCGACCTGGCTCACAGCCCCCGCGATGCTCACGCCGCCGCATGTACGAGCCGCCGCTTATGTTGCGGTGATCATGATCGGCTCGGTGACGGCGGCGGGGCGTTTGGCGTTTGGCGGCCATTTTCTTTCGGACGTATTGTTCGCCGCGCTGCTGAGCCTGATGATCTGCCAGCTCCTGTTCAGAGCCTTCTTCGGCTGGCGAGATTCCTCCCGGCGTCAACGTTAACACGGGCGTATGCACACTGCGGCCCCGTGTCAGGGTTGCGCGAAAGCAGGGCGCATCTATATTGCGCGCGATTTTCAGGCGGTTTGGCCATCCCCCGGCTTGCCACGATCGCTCCTGCAAAAGGGTAATCCAAAAAATGACAACGCAAGACATCAAACGCGTGGTTCTCGCCTATTCCGGCGGCCTTGATACGTCGATCATACTGAAGTGGCTTGAAACCACCTATCGCTGCGAAGTTGTGACTTTCACCGCGGACCTCGGCCAGGGAGAAGAACTGGAACCGGCGCGCAAAAAAGCCGAGCTTCTTGGGATCAAACCGGAGCATATTTTTATCGAGGACCTGCGCGAAGAATTCGTCCGCGACTACGTATTTCCGATGTTCCGCGCCAATGCGCAATACGAGGGATTGTACCTGCTCGGCACATCGATAGCGCGGCCGCTTATCGCCAAGCGGCAAATCGAAATTGCCCGGGAGGTCGGCGCAGATGCGGTATGTCACGGGGCGACCGGAAAAGGCAACGACCAGGTCCGGTTTGAGCTTGGCTATTATGCGCTGGAGCCCGATATCAAGATCATCGCACCGTGGCGAGAATGGGAGTTGAAGAGCCGGGAAGCGCTGATCGCCTTTGCCGAAGCGCACCAAATACCGATTGCCAAGGACAAGCGCGGGGAAGCGCCGTTTTCCGTCGACGCGAACCTCTTGCATTCCTCATCGGAAGGCAAGGTGCTGGAAGACCCCTGGACTGCCGCACCGGAATACGTCCACATGCGGACCATCTCGCCGGAAGACGCGCCGGACAAGGCAACCGAGATTACCATCGATTTCGAGCAGGGGGACGCGGTCGCGATCGATGGCGAAGAACTGTCGCCCGCGGCATTGCTGACCAAATTGAATGAGTTGGGAAAAGAGAACGGCATTGGCCGCCTCGACCTGGTTGAAAACCGCTTTGTCGGCATGAAATCGCGCGGCATTTATGAAACGCCAGGCGGTACAATCCTGCTCGCGGCCCACCGGGGCATGGAATCGATCACTCTCGATCGCGGCGCGGCGCATTTGAAAGACGAACTGATGCCGAAGTATGCCGAGCTGGTCTATAACGGCATGTGGTTTTCGCCGGAACGCGAGATGCTGCAGGCGCTGATCGACAAGAGCCAGGAACGCGTTTCGGGGCGGGTACGGGTGAAGCTGTACAAGGGAAATGCCTGGGTTAACGGGCGAGAAAGCGGCAATTCCCTCTACGATCAGGAACTGGTCACCTTCGAGGAAGGCGCCGTTGCCTATGACCACGTGGACGCGGCCGGTTTCATCAAGCTCAACGCCTTGCGGCTGCGCACGCTGGAAAAACGCAATCGGCGAACCAGGGGCTGAACCAGCTTATTTCGGTCGCAGTTTGAAGTCTTTTCCCTGCCGCCCGTTTGCAAAGCCGACCCGGTGGTGTATGCAGCCGCCAGACTTCGCTCAAATCCTAAAATTAAAGGGAACGGAAGGCTGCCGATATACGGCGGGCACGTGATAATTTTTGGTTGCAGCGCCGATCCGGCATTCCGCCTGCGGCCGACAGCCGGGTTGATCGGCAACAGAAAGACTTGACCATGAAATTGCGCAACATTGCCATTATCGCGCATGTCGACCACGGCAAGACCACTCTGGTCGATCGCCTGCTGCAACAATCGGGCGCCTTTCGGGAAAACCAGCGGGTCGCTGAAAGGGTAATGGATTCCAACGACCTAGAAAAGGAACGTGGCATCACGATCCTGGCCAAAGCCACGTCCGTGGTTTGGAACGACATCCGGATCAATATCGTCGATACACCGGGTCACGCGGACTTCGGCGGCGAAGTGGAGCGCATCCTGTCGATGGTGGATGGGGCGATCGTCTTGGTCGATGCAGCCGAAGGGCCGATGCCGCAAACCAAATTCGTTGTCGGGAAAGCGCTAAAAATCGGTTTGAAACCAATTGTTTGCATCAACAAGGTGGATAAACCCGACGCCCGCCCGAACGAAGTGATCAACGAGGTCTTTGATCTGTTCGCGGCGCTTGATGCGAGCGATGAGCAACTTGATTTTCCGATCATTTATGGTTCGGCAAAGCAGGGCTGGATGTCGAGCGATCCCGATCAGCCAACTGACGATATGGCGACCCTGTTCGATCTGGTGGTAGCCCATACTCCCGAGCCGTCCGTCGGCGATGGCGGGTTCCGCATGCTGGGGACGTTGCTGGAAGCCAATCCGTACCTTGGCCGGATAGTCACCGGCCGCGTGTTCTCCGGCTCGGTAAAGCCCAATCAAAGCGTGAAAGTGATCGACCGCGAAGGCAACCTCGTCGAGCAAGGCCGGGTTTCCAAGATCCTCGCATTCCGCGGCATTGAGCGGACGCCCATCGATGAAGCCGAAGCCGGTGACATCGTCGCAATTGCGGGCCTGGAAAAATACAATGTTGCCGACACGTTATGTGCGCTGGATGTCGGCGAACCGCTGCAGGCCCAGCCGATCGACCCGCCAACGCTCTCGATGACCTTCCTGGTCAACGATTCACCGCTTGCCGGAACCGAAGGCGACAAGGTGACCAGCCGCGTTATCCGAGACCGGTTGTTCAAGGAAGCAGAAGGCAACGTCGCACTCAGGGTCGAGGCTGCGCCAAGCACCGATGCCTATATCGTTTCCGGCCGGGGTGAGCTGCAACTGGCTGTTCTGATCGAGACCATGCGGCGCGAAGGATTTGAACTGGGCGTCTCGCGGCCGCAGGTCGTCTTGCGCAAGGAAGAACAGACCGGGCGGCTATTGGAGCCGATCGAGGAAGTCGTCATCGATGTGGATGAGGAACATTCCGGCGTGGTCGTGCAGAAAATGTCTGAACGCAAGGCCGAAATGACCGAAATGCGGCCCTCGGGCGGTGGCCGCCTGCGGCTGGTCTTCCATGCACCAACACGCGGGCTGATCGGCTATCAGGGTGAACTGCTGACCGATACCCGCGGAACAGCGATCATGAACCGGCTATTCCACGGCTATGCCGAATACAAGGGTGATATATCGGGCCGCCACAATGGCGTTCTTATTTCAAACGACAAGGGCGAGGCGGTGGCTTATGCGTTGTGGAATCTCGAAGACCGCGGGCCGATGATGATTGAGCCTGGCTGGAAGGTGTACCGCGGAATGATCGTCGGCGAACATACCCGCGACAACGATCTGGAAGTTAACGTCCTGAAGGGCAAGAAGCTGACGAATATCCGGACCCAAAGCAAAGACGAGGCGGTGCGCCTGACACCGCCAATCCGCATGACGCTCGAACGCGCGCTCGCCTATATTGGCGATGACGAACTCGTGGAGGTCACGCCGAAATCCATCCGGCTCCGCAAAGCCATACTCGATCCCAATGATCGCAAGCGCGCGGTGAAGACCAAAGAAGCCGCAGCCTGATCACCAAACGTCTTCGGGCGCGAAGAGCCGGACCCATTTCCTGGGCAGGCCCGGGTTCACTTTTGGCAAGACCCGCAAAAGAACGTCGAGCGCCCGGACTGGACGATGCGCCTGATCGTACCAGTACAACCGGGTGCCTGGCATGGCTCGCCTTCCTGGTCGTAAACCCGGAACGTGTGTTGAAAATACCCCAGCGAGCCATCTGTCAAACGATGGTCGCGCAAGGTCGAGCCGCCCGCGGCGATGGCATCTTCCAGTACCGAGCGTATGGTCGCGGCCAATTTGCAGGCCCTGGACGACAAACGCCCCTCCTTTCGCACCAGCGTCCCGGCAGCGCGGCGTGGAGACAATCCGGCCCTGTGGAGCGTCTCGCAGACGTAGATATTGCCAAGCCCAGCAATTATCCGCTGATCCAGCAACACGGCCTTAAGCGGCGCCTTCTTGCCCCGAAAAGCGCCGGCCAGAAATTCATCATCCAGTTCATTGCCGAGCGGCTCTATTCCGACATTTGCAAACAATTTGTGAGCATGCAGATCGCTTCGGCGGACAATATCCATGAACCCGAAGCGCCGCGGGTCATTGTAGACGATCGATTGACCATCGGAGAGATGGAACCGGACGTGATCGTGGGCTTCGATTTTCGACCGCGGGTAGTGAAATCCTTGGCGTACATCACCAGAATTCGCTCCCGCCACTCGAAACGAACCGCTCATACCCAGATGCATTACGAGCACGTCGCCGCTATCCAGGTCTGCCAGCAGATATTTCGCCCGCCGGCCCAGCGCCTCAACTCGCCGGCCAGCCAGCCGCTCGGAAAAATCGGGCGGAAACGGAAAGCGCAGATCTTTACGCCGTAACTCGGTCCGGACGATGCTGTTGCCGGTCATGACAGGCGCCAGTCCTCGGCGAACGGTTTCAACTTCCGGCAATTCAGGCATGGATATTCATCACGATCCAACTTCGTCTCATGTCTTGATAGCCATTGCCGGGGCCACAGGCTATTGTTGGGTATCAGGAGCCAAGTATGACCCCGTCCGTTAACAATAATCCAGCCGCTGGCGAACCAGCTACCCGCAGCGCTGGCGCAACTAAACGGGATTCCCCGGCAGATGAGGCCGATTTCGGCTTTATCAGGGTATCCGTTGAGGAAAAGCAAGCGCTGGTCGACGATGTCTTCGAAAAGGTCGCCGGACGTTACGACCTGATGAATGATTTCATGTCGGCTGGCGTTCACCGGATCTGGAAAGACATCCTGGTCACGAAGACCGGCATTTCGGCCAAACGGCCGTTCCGGCATATCGACGTTGCCGGAGGAAGCGGCGACGTAGCATTCCGGATTGCGGACCGGGGCGGCCCCAAGACCCATGTTACCGTCGCCGATATCAACAACGAGATGCTTGAAGTCGGGAGAGCGCGCGCATCCAAGCGCAAGATTCCCGGACGCATCGAATTCGTTGAAGCCAATGCCGAAGACCTGCCATTTCCAGACAGCACGTTCGACGCCTATACCATTGCATTTGGCATCCGGAACGTACCACGCAGGAACCTGGCGCTAAGCGAGGCATGGCGCGTATTGAAACGCAGTGGACGGTTTCTGTGTCTGGAATTTTCCACCGTGGACGTGCCGCTTCTGGATACCTTGTATGAATCCTATTCTTTCACCGCCATCCCGGCCATCGGAAAAATCGTGACCGGCGACGGCCATCCGTACCGGTACCTGGTGGAATCCATCGCCAAGTTTCCCGACGCGGAAAATTTCTGCAACGAGCTGTCAAACGCCGGATTTCGCAGAACCGGCTTCACCCGCTTGAGCGGCGGCATTGTAGCCATCCATTCCGGCTGGAAACTCTAGGGCCGCCGGCGCGTGTTGGGATCAATCGGACATATTTTACGTCTGGCGCGAGCAGGTTGGGTGCTGGCGCGAGAGGGGATTTTTTCCGATGTTGATGCGGCGTTGTTACCGCCAGTGGCCAAGTTCCCTTTGGCGCTGGCGAAACTGATCGCCCGTAAGCGCAAAGACGGCTCGGAGCCGGACATCGCACGAGCGATCGGCAAGCTAGGTCCATCATACGTCAAGCTGGGCCAATTTCTTTCGACACGGCCCGACGTGGTCGGCGTTTCGGCGGCACGCGGACTCGAAGACCTGCAGGACCGAATGCAGCCGTTCGACCGTTCTGAGGCAGTGCGGACTGTCGAACATGCCCTTGGCAAGCCGATTGGCGAGTTGTTTGCCGAGTTCGGGCCGTCAATTGCCGCAGCCTCGATTGCACAAGTGCACAAGGCCAAGGTAACCGAGGATGGTGAAGCGAAAGAACTTGCCGTCAAAGTGCTGCGGCCAGGCATCGAACGGCGTTTCCGGCGCGACATTGGCGATATGTATTTTGCTGCAAGGCTGGCCGAAGCCCGGTCTGCCGAAGCGCGCCGATTGCGGGTAGTCGATGTGGTCCAGACACTGGAACGCTCGGTTATGATGGAGATGGATTTTCGGCTGGAGGCGGCGGCGGCCTCCGAATTCGCCGAGAACGTACAACACGACATCGATTTCCGAATTCCGCCCGTTGATTGGGATCGCACAGCGCGCGAAGTCCTAACTACGGGATGGATAGACGGTATTCCGCTATCGGATATCGAAGCCATAAAATCAGCTGGCTTCGACTGCGCAGCGCTCGGGCAGAAACTGATCCAGTCATTCCTGCGGCACGCCTTACGCGATGGTTTGTTCCACGCCGACATGCACCAGGGTAACCTGTTCGTGGACAAATCCGGTGTGCTTGCCGCAGTGGACTTCGGCATCATGGGCCGCCTTGGCGCGCGTGAACGGCGGTTTCTGGCCGAGATTCTTTATGGTTTCATTACCCGCAATTACCGGCGAGTAGCGGAGGTCCATTTTGAAGCGGGATACGTGCCGCGCATCCACCAGATCGACGATTTCGCCCAGGCCGTGCGGGCTATCGGCGAGCCCATCCATTCGCGAACGGCCGACCAGATTTCAATGGCGAACTTGCTGACCTTGCTGTTTGAGATCACTGCGCTCTTCGATATGGAGACCCGGACTGAGCTGGTTATGCTGCAAAAGACGATGGTCGTTGTTGAGGGAGTGGGCCGCACCCTGAACCCCAAACTGAACGTTTGGGCGACCTCCGAACCGATCGTCGGGGAATGGATACGAGACCGGCTTGGACCGAAAGGCATTGTCGACGATACAGGTCGCGGGCTCGCTGTGATAGGAAACATTGCCCGCCAGATGCCGGATATTCTCGAACGCGCCGGAGTATTGGTTGATGAGTTTCAGGCACGCGCGCAAGGACGGACAGAATCGCATTCTCCGCCGCGAAGTCGCCCGGGCAATTTCGTGCTGTGGGTCATAGCCGGATTGCTCGCTATTGCGGTATTCTGGAAATAAACTGGAAGTCGTCAGAACAGTCTCGCGTTCGCGCGGGTGCTGACCGGTTCAAAGTTACTCAATTGCAATGGGCGCTTTCATGGCAGGTAATGGGCTCCGCAAAGAACATGCAGGTAACGTGCGAAAGCGCGTTTTGCTCATCATTGGCGGCGGGATCGCGGCTTACAAATCCCTGGAGCTAATTCGCCTGTTCCGCCAACAGGCTATAGCGGTCCAGTGTGTTGTGACGCCCGCCGGTCAGGAATTCGTTACGCCGTTATCGGTGGCGGGACTAAGCGGAGAGCGCGTGTTTACCGAGCTGCTGTCCCTGACCGACGAAGCCGAGATGGGTCATATAGAACTGTCGCGCAGCGCCGACCTACTGGTCGTTGCCCCCGCCACCGCAGACCTGCTGGCCAAAATGGCCGCCGGGTTGGCTGGCGATCTCGCTTCGACGCTTCTACTGGCAACGGACAAGAAGATCCTGGCCGCCCCGGCCATGAATCTGCGCATGTGGCTGCACCCGGCCACCCGCCGTAACGTGGATATCCTGCGTCAGGACGGAGTAGTATTTACCGGTCCAAATGAGGGCGAAATGGCGTGCGGCGAATTCGGGCCGGGCCGCATGGCCGAACCGGCGGAAATATTGGCGGCCGCAAACAGTCTGCTGGAAACAGATACACAACTACCTCTTCCGGCTGCTGCCGGCAGACCGTTGTCCGGCAAGAAGGTGGTCATCACTTCAGGCCCGACCCATGAACCAATTGATCCGGTCCGGTATATTGCCAATCGATCATCCGGCGCACAGGGCCACGCGATTGCGCACGCAGCGGCCGTCGCGGGCGCATCGGTGACCTTGATTTCCGGCCCGGTTGCCATTGCTGATCCTGCCGGGGTTAACGTCGTGAACGTCGAGACGGCAACGCAAATGCTGGACGCCGTTACGAATGCGATGCCTGCCGATATTTTCGTTTCGGCTGCAGCGGTCGCGGACTGGCGGATCGCCGCGGTATCACCGCAAAAAGTAAAGAAGTCAGGGCAGCAGGCGCCGGAACTTGAACTTGTCGAAAATCCCGACATCCTGAAGACGATCGCTACTCGAAAAAAGAGCCGTCCATGCCTTGTCGTCGGCTTTGCGGCTGAGACATTTGACCTCATCAAGAATGCAAAGCAGAAGCTCACCGGCAAGAAGTGCGACCTTGTCGTTGCAAACGATGTCAGCACGGAGTACGGGGTGATGGGGGGGGAACAGAATTCGGTGCATCTGATCACGAAAGGTGGCGTGGATTCCTGGCCGCTCATGGCCAAATCTGAGGTCGCTGTCCGTCTTGTAGACGTGCTGGCCACCATGCTGCGCGAGAAAGACGATGGCATGTCATGACGCATGTCACGATCAATATAAGGCGGGCGATCCCGGACCATGATCTGCCGCTCTCGAGTTATCAAAGCGCGGGATCAGCCGGTTTCGACCTTTTGGCGGCGATCCCAGCCGCCAAGTCAGTGACGATCAATCCATTCGAACGGACATTGGTGCCCACCGGCCTGATATTTGAGATTCCGGCCGGCTATGAAGGGCAAATTCGTCCAAGGTCCGGGCTCGCTCTGCGGCACGGCATTACTGTTCTTAATTCGCCCGGCACTATAGATAGCGATTATCGGGGCGAGGTGGGGATTATTCTTGTTAACCTTGGTAGCGAACCGTTTGTGATCAGGCGCGGCGAACGGATCGCCCAAATGGTTATCGCTCCGGTCAGCACAACCTTGCTGGTCGAAACCACCGACTTGAGCGAAACTGCCCGCGGCTCTGGCGGTTTTGGCTCTACTGGCAGCGCCTGACAGGGGGCACCGGCAGATGAACCTATTGCCCAGACGCTGCACACTTGCCATCGCCGCAGTGGTCGACATTGCACTTCATGCACGTCCCCTGCCGGTCGCTGCAAAGGCCCTGGCTGAGCGTCACAATTTGCCTCCGCGCCACCTGGAATCCTTGCTGCAGGCGCTTGTTCGCGCAGATATTCTCAAAGGTGTAAGAGGTCCGCGAGGCGGCTACGAGCTCGCCCGGGAACGAAGACGAATCTCCGCCGGCGAGATTGTCCGGGCTGTGCTGAACGGCAACAGCGAAGATCAACAAGGCAATTTAGAGTCGCGGTTGACCAGAGAGGTAATTCTACCGGTCGCATCAGCCGCAAGCGTGAAAATGCTACAGGAACTGGACAGTATTCGAGTCGAGCAATTGTGCGACGAAGCCTCCCGCACAGGGGCATTCAAAGGAAATGCCGGAAGTCCCGATTTCACAATATAATATTGCCATTTTATGTATTTCACAAATATATTATGAGTTAGCGAGAGCCAACTACAAAACAACGTGTGGAGTCGATCATGTCAGAAGATGCCAGGAAGCCCGGCCGTGGCCGTATTTACAAATCCATAGCCGACACAATCGGCGACACGCCCTTGGTACAGCTAAGCACCCTGGCTGCGGCCAATGGCGTCAAAGCGAATTTGTTAGCGAAGCTTGAATTTTTCAATCCAATCGCGAGCGTGAAGGACCGGATTGGAGTGGCGATGATCGATTCCCTGATCGAAGCGGGCAAGGTCACGCCTGGCAAAACGGTCCTCATCGAGCCGACCTCCGGCAATACAGGTATTGCCCTGGCATTCGTGGCTGCGGCCCGGGGCATCAAGCTCATTCTCGTAATGCCCGAATCCATGTCAATTGAGCGGCGCAAGATGTTGGCCTTGCTGGGAGCAGAACTGGTGCTTACGCCGGCTGCGGAAGGAATGAAGGGCGCCATTTCCAAAGCCGAAGAACTGATTGCGTCAACCCCCGGCGCGGTGATGCCGCAACAATTCGAGAATCCGGCCAATCCCGAAATACACAGGAAGACGACGGCCGAAGAAATCTGGAATGACACCAACGGTGATGTCGATGTCGTAGTTTCCGGCATTGGCACCGGCGGAACAATCACGGGCGTCGGCCAGGTATTGAAGCAACGCAAACCATCAGTACACATGGTAGCCGTCGAGCCGGAAGATTCGCCTATCCTCTCTGGGGGCAAGCCAGGGCCACACAAGATACAGGGCATTGGAGCCGGCTTTGTCCCGTCGATTCTGGACCGTGCCGTAATCGACGAGATTGTAACAGTCGGGAATCAGACTGCCTTTGACACCGCACGCCTGCTCGCACGCTCGGAGGGAATCCCGGTCGGTATTTCCTCCGGCGCGGCTTTGGCGGCGGCCCTTGAGGTCGGCGGCCGCGATGAAATGGCCGGTAAGAACATTGTCGTCATCATACCGTCCTTTGCCGAGCGCTACTTATCGACCGCGCTTTTTGATGGTCTTTAACCAAGCCTCCATTCAAATGAGTTGACGGGAACGGCGATTGCCGCCTATAAGCCCGCAACCATCCAATTTGATATGGATCCTGGGCGTTCCGGTAACGGAACGCCTTCGCGTTGTTCAGAGGATATCCATGCCCAATACCGTATCGGCCAAGAAGGCCGTCCGAAAAATCGCGCACCGCACAGCGGTGAACCGCGCCCGCAGAAGTCGAATGCGTACCGAGCTTCGCAAAGTCGAAGAAGCGATTGCCGCTGGAGACGCTGAGGCGGCCAGATCCGCTCTTGATGTCGCAGGGCCCATGTTGATGCGTTCGGCGCAGAAGGGCGTTGTTCACGCAAATAGCGCCTCTCGAAAGATGTCCCGATTGACAAAGCGGGTAAGAGCCTTGGCATAGCGGGAACGAACACTTCCAAGCACGATATTTTCCAAGCCCGGCAATTGCCGGGCTTTTTGCTGCCTGCGTACCGCGAACAAGCCTCCCGCCATCTCGATCATTCGGGAGAAAGGCTCGCGAACATCCCGTGCGGCGCACGCACAATTATCTCGTCATGGAATCAAGGATTTGCTCGGTAAGAAATATGTCACATGCCGCCAGGACTCGAACGTTCATCCCTATCGCTACACGGACGCGCAAATAAGTCTCGCCGACGCCCGGCGCAGAAGAAAAAACGAGGACTGATCCACTTCGTGAATCAGTCTGTTATCGGAGTCAACAATCGGATGATCAGGCCGGGCCGTTGACGCGAAAAAAAATGGTAAACCAATTCTTGCTCATTGCAGCAAAACAGTGGCAATTTGGCGTCATACAAAAAGCGATGGACTGGAAATTTCGGGCTAGGCCGGCTCCAGCAAATTTCATGTCAGTCCAAGAACCTGCTGAAATAGGGGCGTTGCAAGTAGCCTGGGCGAAACGTGATATACGGTTTTCAATTGACGGATCGTATGGGCTTCATTGCAATAAAAAAGGCGTGTTGGACTATGGCGGCAAACGACACTGTATGGGGTATTGTTGAAGCAAGGCTTCACGTCATCCAATCGATGAGAATAATTGGTTTATTGTCAGTGCCGCCACCGCGACGAGTTGATTTCCCAATACCATGAAGACTTGGTCACGCGATCGGTAAAAACCGTCGCAAAATCGTAAACGCTACCACTATCAGACAACGGCGAAGGAAAATCTGTTTCCTGCGCAGGGGCAAATTTTGCCTATTTGAGGGAACCATGGAAAACACAATAAAAAAGGCGGAACTGCCGATAGAACAAGGGAAAGTGATGGACGATGCTGGAGACCGGAATGAACAATGGGACCGAGTATTAAACCGCCTAAAGATCGAGTGCGGAGAAAATGTATTTAATTCATGGTTTGGCCGGCTTGAACTCGAACGCGTCTTCGGGACTGTGGTGATATGCACTGTTCCAACAAAGTTCTTGAAGAGCTGGATCGAAGCCCACTTTCTGCCGGTCCTGACAAAATGCATCAAAACTGAATTTGCTTCGGCAACTCAGATTGCATTGAATGTCCGCTCAGCGATCCGTCATCCGGCTCCAAGGCAGGACCAGTCTGCAAACGGCCACGACACCACGGCAAAGAGCTCCCTCTTCTTGCCGGCAGCGGAGGGGCGGACAATAAAGCCAATGACGTCATCCGCGCATTCTGGCAACAAAAGTGCCGCGGACGACGGACAAACTGACAGCAATGGCCTGGGTAGCTCGCCGCTCGATCGACGCCTCACGTTCGATACCTTTCTGGTTAGCAATTCCAATCAATTGGCGCATGCAGCCGCACAACAGGTTGCAACTGCGTCGAGCGAGCCAGGGTTACCTTTCAATCCATTGTACATTCACGCCGGCGTTGGCCTCGGTAAGACACACTTGCTTCAGGCAACAGCGCACCGTTGTCAGGAAATGAATCGCAGGGTAATTTACCTGACAGCTGAAAAATTCATGTACGGATTTGTTTCAGCCTTAAAAGCGCAATCGGCAATCACATACAAGGAGTGGTTGCGCGCTATCGACGTCCTGATAATCGATGACCTGCAATTCCTGCATGGGAAAACTTTGCAACATGAGTTCGGGCATACGCTAAACAGCCTAATTGATGCAGGCCGGCAGATAATTATTGCCGCCGATCGGCCGCCCGCCGACCAGGAGGGCATTGATGAACGTATTCGATCGCGCTTGTCCGGTGGGTTGTGCCTGGAGCTGAAACCGTTCGATGATGAGCTACGTCTAAAAGTTGTCGAGGCGCGCGTTTCCGCCGCGCAGAAGCTGCATCCAAATGTAGATATCCCGCCAGCTGTGATCAACTACATCGCAGCGACGATCAAAACAAACGGCCGCGATTTGGAGGGCGCGATAAACCGCCTTATTGCCCATTCAACGCTGACGCACACAAAATTGACGGTGAAAAACGCCGAAGCCGCGATTATTGACCTTATCCGAACCCGCGAGCCGCGACGCGTCAAGGTCGAAGAAATTCTTAAGCTCGTGTCAAGCCACTACAACGTGTCGCGACAGGATATACTATCCTCAAGACGCACGGCGGTTGTGGTTAAACCGCGGCAGGTCGCAATGTATCTCGCAAAGACGTTGACCTTGCGCTCGCTACCTGAAATCGGGCGCAGGTTTGGGGGTCGGGATCACACAACAGTTTTGCACGCGGTTCGCAAAATCGAAGCCCTGGCGGAGAAGGATATCAATTTGCGGGATGAAATCGACCTGTTGAAGCGAATGCTAACGGAACAATAGGCCAATTATTCCGTCGTCGAGCAGTTCGGCGCCAGAGAACTTCCAGCAGTTGAGTGTCGACGGTGGAATCGAACGCCGTTGTTTCACTATATCGGCTGCCGATACGGGAGATCAGAAGTAACCTAGCGTGTGGACCGCAATGAGCCTGCTCAATCGAAGCATTATCGGAAGAGCTGTGCGAGTTTCTCCAACGCCGCGTCCAGCGTCTCGTCCTTTTTTGCAAAGCAAAACCGCACGATATTGCGAACATGGTTTTCAGCGTAGAAGGCGGATACTGGAATCGCGGCTACCCCAAAGTCGCGAACAAGCCGTTGACAGAATGCCTCGTCGTCCGTCTCTCCAAGCGCCGCGATATCGACCGTCACGAAATACGTGCCTTGACTGGGAATTACGCTAAATCCAAGGGCGCTCATGCCACTGCAAAGCCGGTCACGGCTGCGTGCATAGACCTCGCGCATCTCATCAAAATATTCCGGCCCCTTTTTTAGGCCAAATGCGACTGCGGATTGCAGATTGGGAGCAGTGGTGAATGTAGTGAATTGGTGTGCTTTCGCCAACACCCGCATGATGTGGGGAGCGGCCATCACCAATCCCACTTTCCAGCCGGTAAGCGAAAAAATTTTCCCGGCCGAGCCGATTTTGATTGTACGTTCGCGCATGCCCGGGATGCCCATGACCGGCATATGGCGCATATTATCGAACGTCAAATGCTCCCATACCTCATCGCAAATTGCGATCGTATCGTATTTACAGCAATATTCGGCCAGTAATTCCAACTGTTCGCGTGGGTATACTACCCCGCACGGATTGTGGGGGTTGTTAAATACAACGGCCCGCGTTCTGTCAGAAAACGCCGCGTCCAAATCTTCGCGTGAATAATGCCAATCCGGAGGCTGCAGGGTGACGAACCTGGGTATACCACCGGCACGCAATACCAGGGGCAGGTAGGCGTCGTACATTGGCTGAAACAACACGACTTCATCACCTGGTTCAATCATCGCCAACAGAGAATCCGCGAGAGCTTCCGTGGCCCCCGATGTGACGAGAACCTCGGTCTCCGGATCCAATGTCAAATTCTGAAAACGCTGGTAATGTTCGGCAATTGCCTCGCGCAAGGCGGGCAAACCCATCATTGGCGGGTATTGATTCCAACCATTGAGCACCTCCTCAGCGGCCACTCGGCGGACGTCCTCCGGTCCCGGTTCATCGGGAAATCCCTGGCCCAGGTTAGTGGCGTTCAAATCCCTGGCAAGTCCCGACATCACATCAAATATTGTTGTCGGCAATTGGGAAAACAGATTGTTCATCGTGGTGATGCCCAGCTATTGGTGATCGGATTCCGTCAGACTGTTGTAGTTTACAGGGTTTCGGGAAAAAGGTGGATACCTAATTGTCGCCTGCGAACACTCTGCCCGTTGGGTCGTAATTATTTCACGCGTTGGAGAACCGAAAACCGTTCAGCGCAAAGTCGCCTGCGCAGTGATCCGTGCGCTGCTTTCGCAAGCAAGGGGCGTGATAGTTCCGTATGTAAGGTACATGCTGTCTAGTGCAGGGAGATGCGCAATGCCCGCGCAATATAACGGATCAAATGGACAGTCGATGGTCCGGCGCAAATAGCCAGCCTTGGTGGAATTACCAATCGACGCTTGGGGGGATAAAGCTTTATCAACGCCGGATGCACGAGTTTGGCCGTTCCCTGATCTTCGGGATGATCGGCTGTTTGCTCAACCACCAACAGGTCCGGGCGCTTTCTCACGATCTCTTCCAGACTGGCGACGCCGCTGGTTCCCGTATTGAGTCCGCGCGAGACATTGCGCAGGCCAGCTGCTTCAAGAAGTTCGACTACAACGCCTGAACGCAAAACGTATCCCCGCCGCTGTATGACAACAAACGTTGTCTGGTTTTTTCTTGCGCGAGCCATCGACATCAGAACCTGCAGTGATTCAGTGATAGCGTTGATAATCCATTCGCCGCGCTCCGGATACCCGAGCCGGCTCGCGGCCAAGCGAATCTGCCGATAACCATCCGCAAGGGACTGCCAGGTATTGATTGTCAGGAAACCGATGTTACGGCGCCGCAAGATCTCCCGCGTGAAACGCCGATCGTAGGTTCCGGCAAGTACCAGTTCAGCTTTTATATTCAGCAGCTCCTCGGCGTTGCCACGGATACTCGGCAGGCCGCGAGCTTTGCTCGCAAGAAACGAAATACGTTTGTCCGTCGCCAGTACGCTCACACCGACAATTCGTTCCCGATCAGCGATCGCAAGCAACAATTGATCCGTACACAAATTTACCGAGGCAACTGTCGTGGAGACCCCACTCCGCGGGCCTGCGTAAACGGGAAACGCACTCGTTGCCACGAGAAACCAGGTCAAAAATATCGACCGAAGCGACGTGATATTCAGCTTTTCCTCCCCATTCGCCATCTCCGAATTTAACTCACTAACGCAAATTTCAGAATTGCCTATTTTCCATGGGTCGGCTATCGTCCAGTTGGTATTGGTGCCCCGGAACAATTCCGGGGTGAAACGGGAATGCGGTAACGGGAACAATTGTTCCGGGATTCCGCAGCTGCCCCCGCAACTGTATGCGGTTAGCGTACTTCTCGACAAGCCACTGGCGGCAGGATCGCCGGGAAGGCTGAAGTATCGCGACGACCCGCGAGCCAGGAGACCGGCCAATATCTCGTGCGTATTAACATTCGTCGGTGGGACGGGCAAAGGCTGTGTCCATGTATATCTCCATACCTGCGGGTAGCCATTTTTTGGCTACTGCTTTTCGCCGCGTTTTTTCCGGCCGGCTTTCAATCGCCGCAATTCACCTCGCCTTCATAGCTTGTCTTGGCGGCGCACATGCCCAAGTCGGTTCAACCCGGGTGGACGTGTTGCCGGTCCTGGTGGTAACGCCGTTCCGCAGTCCGCTGGCGGCAGATCGTACGGCCACGGCAATTACTGTCATCAACCGCCAGCAGGTCGAGGCTTGGGGATCAAAAAGTATCGCTGACGTATTGCGCGGTAACCCGGGTGTCGACATTACCGAAAATGGTGGGCCAGGCACAGTTACCAATCTTTCCTTACGCGGCTCCAACCCCGGCCAGACGTTGGTATTGATCGACGGCATCCGCGTTGGTGACGCGTCGAATATCGATGGATCGTTCGATTTCGGCGCGCTGACTACCCAGGATGTGGAACGTATCGAAATTTTGCGCGGACCGCAGTCGGCACTCTACGGGTCTGACGCTATGGGTGGCGTAGTTAACATTATTACGCGCAAGGGAGCCTCCAGGCCACGAACAGCACTAACAATAGAGGGGGGATCGTATGGGACTGTTTCTTCCACTCTGTCCACTTCCGGGGCAACAGAGAAACTATCCTATGCATTTTCCATTCAAGGCCTGCACACCAACGGCTTTTCGCGTTACGGTTATCGTATCGGTCGCATCACCAGCCTGTTAACGCGCCCGCTGGAAAACGATAAAACAAGCAAATTTGGCAGTTCAGGACGGATCGCTTACCGCCCGACGCCGGGTACGGAAGTTATCGTGGGCTTTCGTACTTATTCAAACCATGTGCAGTTCGATAATCCAGGTGCGTTTATCTCACCCAAAGACACACGGTTCAACAAGGGGCGGCAGAACGTAAGTATCGGCTTCGCCAGCGTCAGCAATATTATGCTGGATGGCAAACTGAAAAACACAGTGCGGGTGTTCGCGAGCCGAACCAGGCGATTCAACAGGATCGAGCATTCCTGCTTCGATGCGCTGTTTAACACCTACGATTGCGAAGTCCGATTTGATTCCCGCCGCATCGGTGTGGAGTATCAGGGGGATCTCAAACTGGGGCGATACGGGTTGTTGATTTTTGGCTTCAAGAGCGAACGTGAAAACGCCGGGGGTAAAGAAAAGTGGCTGGTCCCGCTGTCGCCGAGCATGACAACGTTCCGCGGCGGCCAGACCACTCATTCGATTTTCGCACTGTACCAGATCACTCTGGGGAGCTGGTCCTTTTCAGCGGGTGGTAGATCCGACAGAAACAGCGGGCAAAAGACGTTCACAACGTGGCGCACCACAATCGCCTACGCGATTGGTGAAACAGGTACGACATTTCGCGCCAGCGCGGGAACGGGTGCAAAAGCACCGACCTTGTTTCAGCGGTTCAGCCAGTTTGGAACGCCAAATTTACAGGCGGAAACAAACATCAGTTACGAAGCGGGAATTGATCAATCGTTTTGGAATGGACGCGCAAAGCTCTCCATTACGGCTTTCGTGACCAATTATAGCAATCTGATCGGATTTAACCGGGCACTAAATGGCGGGATAGGCGGTTATTTCAATATTGGCCGCGCGAGAATACAGGGCGTGGAGACTTCTGCGAGTGTAATTCTCGTGCCCGAGACCTGGCGGCTTCGTGCTGCGTATACCTATTTGCGTGCATATGACGCAATCACCAAGCTGCCGTTGTTGCGCCGTCCAAAGCACAAGGGTTATCTTGCAATCCTGTACACAGGTATTCCCAAGTTAGCGGTTGAAGCCCGCGTGACTCTTGTTGGTTCGCGCACCGATATCGATAATAATTTTCCATTCGGGCGCGTCAAACTCGCAGCTTACGGTAAGGTGGACGCACGCGTGGTTTACAAGGTGAATGAACACTTGTCGGTATTCGCTCGCATAGAAAACATGACCAATGCGCGGTATCAGGAGATTCGTGACTATGGTGTGGCCGGGCGATCGGTATTCGGTGGTATAAAGGCCGTCTGGTGACTCGGCTCAAGGGCGCCCGTATGATACTCGCTGAACTGGGAACCAGGTAATGGCTGCGCGGCAGTTTGGATTGGTCGGTGTACTAGCTTTCCTGCTGACCGTCTTGGCGATCGCTTCCCTTTTCGCAGGGCCTGTTTTCCTTTCACCACAATCAGTTTTTGCGGGTTTAACCGGTAAGGATCCGTCCGCGCAGCTTATTGTCAGGGATATTCGCCTGCCACGCCTATTACTGTCGCTGGGAGTCGGCGGCGTGTTGGGGCTGTGTGGCGCTGCTGCCCAGTCGTTAACCCGCAATCCGCTTGCCGAGCCGGCCGTGTTCGGAACACCGCAAGCCGCGGCATTCGGCGCCGTGCTCGTGTTGTATAGTGGATTGGCGTCGGCCCTATCGGTCGTTTTGCCGATCGCTGCAATCGTTGCGGCGCTTCTGTCCCTATTGGTTGTTGTGTGGTTGCTTAGAAAGAATCGCAGCATCGTATCCATGTTGCTTGCAGGTATTGGCATAGGTAGCCTGGCCGGCGCTGCAACTTCGCTTGTTATAAGTTTTTCAGATAATCCCTATGCTATCATGGAGATTGTTTTCTGGATGATGGGTTCGTTCGAAGACCGTTCCTTCCGGCACGTTGCATTGTCTTACCCTTTTTTCGTGTTTTCGATTGCCCTGATATACCAATGCCGAACTGGTTACCAGGCTCTCAGTCTTGGCGAAGACGTGGCTGAGTCGCTAGGTATCGATGTGGTGCGTTTGACCCTGTTTACAGTTGCCGCGATCGCGTTGGGCGTCGGCGCCAGTGTTGCCGTCTGCGGGGCTATCGGGTTTGTTGGATTGGTGGCGCCGCATATGGTTCGGCCTTTTTGCGGCGGTTCGCCAGCCCGTGTATTGTTGCCGGCAACACTGGCGGGGGCAATATTGACAAGTGCCGCCGATATCTGCGTTCGCTTGCTTCCATCAAATGGAGAATTGCGTGTAGGAGTACTGACGGCCTTTATAGGTGTTCCCTGGTTTATATATCTTGTAGCCAATAACCGTGGATTCGTTACCGGGCGAAATCGATGACGCAGAGTCAAACGTTAGATTGTGCAGCGCTCCACGGGTTTGGGGTAACCTGCGTGACTGGTTGCAGCAATCTGGTCACCGATTGTACCTTCAAGATTGAGCCCGGTGAACTTGTGGCGCTAGTTGGACCAAATGGCGCCGGCAAAACAACGCTTTTGCGCGCCATTACGGGTATGCGTCCCTACAAGGGGACGATAGCCCATGGCACAGATGATTTATTCAAACTATCTCGCCGTGAACGCGCCACATTGATATCCTACTTGCCGCAAGGCGGGCGAATCCACTGGCCATTAAGTGTGTACGACGTTGTGGGTCTGGGGAGGCTTGCCCATACCGGGGAGGCTTTGACCAGAGCAGAGCAATATAACTCCCCGGTAGAACAAGCGATGGATCGGTGCGGCCTAACCGAATACCGTGACCGTAACGCCATGGATCTGTCCGGTGGTGAAAAGGCAAGGGTACTGCTGGCAAGGGCGCTTGCGGTCCAATCAAAGTTTCTTTTGGCGGACGAACCTCTTGCCTCACTGGATCCAAAACATCAGTTAACCATCATGCAATGCCTGCGTGATGTTGCAGATGCCGGTTCCGGCGTGCTTGCGGTCATGCACGATCTAAACCTGGCGCTCCGTTTTGCGGATCGAATCTTACTGATGAAAGAGGGTCTGATCGTTGGCGACGATACCCCCGGCAACCTTTTGCACCAAAGGCGATTTGACAATCTGTTTGAGGTTCAGTTTCTTCCGGTTCCAGATGAAAATGGGTGCGTCCATAGTGTTGTGATCAATGAGGGCGGGCTGGCTAATGAACGACGATGATCTTAGCGATGCATATGGTGGTTTTGCAGCGGTTGATGGTCGTCAGTCGGAAACCGCCGCTGCTGTATCGCAAGGGGTGCGTCGACTATTTCGCGCCAGCGGTATTGCCAGCGTCATAGAATTCACATTAGGCAATGGGCGCAGGGCTGATGTCGCCGGTCTTGCAATGGATGGTTTGTTCCATATCGTTGAGATTAAATCCAGCTATCAAGATTTTCGCGTCGATCAAAAATGGCCCGAGTATGTTGAATTCTGTGATTATTTTTATTTTGCTGCACCACCGGACCTAGAACCGGCGATATTCCCTCAGAATACCGGACTTATTGTAGCCGACTCTTATGGTGCGGAAATTGTCCGTCCGGCAGTGTTGGATAAAATCAGTTCCGCACGGAGGCGCGCTATATTGCTACGGTTTGCACAGTTTGCCGCCAATCAATTGCATTCCATTCACGACCCGAAAACCGGATGAACCGTGGGATGGTTGTGGATCTTGCCCGAATGTAACACCGAAGTATTCAGCTAGCGCGGGGCACGTTTTGACAGGATTCTTTGCAATGTCCTTCGGTGCATGTTGAGCCGGCGCGCCGTTTCCGAGACATTGCGGCCGCATAACTCATAGATGCGCTGGATATGCTCCCACCGCACGCGGTCGGCGGACATCGGATTTTCCGGTAGCATGGCCTTGTCGTGCTGGGCTGCTATCAGGGCATTGTAGATTTCGTCAGCGTCGGCCGGTTTTGCCAGATAGTCAAACGCCCCCAGCTTTACTGCCGTCACGGCCGTGGCGATGTTTCCATAGCCGGTCAGGATAATTCCGCGTGCGTCGGGCCGACGTTCTTTTAGCTCGGATATAACATCGAGCCCATTTCCATCGCCCAATCGCAGATCGATAACAGCAAAAGCCGGGGGTGACCGCCGGATCGCCGCAAGCCCCTCGGCAACCGTTTCCGCCGCTGTAACAATAAAATTCCGCGCTTCCATTGCGCGGGTCAGCCGTGACAGAAACGGTTTATCATCATCAACGATGAGCAGCGACAGATCCTGGTCTGTTACGCCGATACTCTCTTCTGCGGTCATTACTTCCTTGTCCATTGGCATCTGTGATTTATCGCAGGTGGGACAATCTGTCCATCATCCTGCAGCAGCCCAAGCCCGGCAAATGGCCTGTCACGCAGATATCCTGAAGTGCTCCTGGTCCTGGTGTGTCGACGGGCGCGCCACGTGTGGCAACGGCTTGCCGGAATTTTGTCGGCTGGCCCGCGTTTCGGAAAATTTGATGCCGCCCTCCCGGGCAGACCGAGGCGGGTGGGGACCGGCTCAATTACGCCAAGTGTACAGGAACCGGCGGCTCGACGGCAGGGAGATTGGCTTTTGGTTCCAATTCGGTGCGCTGCCATTCAATCGTCACCCTTGCGCCAGACTTCGGGCTTTCGGCATTGGTCATGCTCATCTTGGCGCCTGATCGTTCGAGCAAAGTTTTTGCAACAAACAGGCCCAGACCTAGCCCCGGCGCCTGTTCAGTCTTTGCTTTGCGATTGGCCCGGGTTGTCACATATGGCTCGCCCAGTCGCCCCAGCACTTCCTGGGCGAAACCGGGGCCATCATCCTTGATCTCGATGCGTACGCTTGCACTGTCCCAAGAGGCCACTATTCGTACCTGTGAAGCTGCAAAATCGACTGCATTCTCTATCAGATTGCCGAGACCGTAGATTATTCCTGGATTCCGGGAACATAACGGCTCCGAACCAATACCCTTTTTCGAGACATTGATATCGACTCCAAAATCCCGTGACGGGTCCACGACCTCTTCCAGAAGGTGCGTGAGCAGAAGAGAGTTCCAGGCACTACCGGATCCCTCGTCCAGAGATGTCAGTTTTCCAAGAATATCCCGGCACCGCTTAACTTCCTGCGAAAGCAGATTTATATCGTCCTTCAGTGGACTTCCCTCTGGCAGCTGACCACCGACCTCTTTTACCACGACCGTTATCGTGGCAAGAGGCGTGCCGAGTTCATGGGCCGCAGCAGCCGCAAGACCATCGAGTTGGGTCAGGTGTTGTTCGCGGGCCAAGGCAAGTTCGGTCGCACTCAGCGCGTCGGCAAGCAGGCGTGCTTCACCGGCTACGCGGGATGCATATACTGCGACGAAACCAGCGCTCAATATCAACGCGACCCAATTGCCAAAGACGTAAAGAATTGGAAGTTGGAGCGGTCGATCACCGTACCAAGGCAGGGGATAGTGAAAAACTGCAAGAAACGTAGCCGAAACGATCATCACTCCCATGAGGATAAGCGTAAATACCGTCGGCAGGGACACTGCAGATATGATAACCGGCGCCAGGAACAAAATCGCAAATGGGTTTTCCAGTCCTCCGGTCAGATACAATAATGCAGAAAGCTGAACTGTGTCGTACCCTAGTAAATTCACGGCCGTGCGGTCATCAAGCCTCTTGTTCGCCGAAAACGCAGTTCGCAGCAGCAAGTTGACCGCAATGGACACTGTAACCGTCACAAACGCCGCAAGCAGAGGAAACTTGAAGCCCAGTCCGAAGTATGTAAGCAAGAGCGCCGCTGACTGGCCGGCAATGGCCAGCCACCGCAGTCCGGTCAGCGTATCAAGCCTAAGCCGCCGAGCGCTAAGGCCGAAGTCCGTTCGATAGTGATCATTCATCGTTTTTGGTCATAGTCGACAAGCTGCCGCATCCTAGCATCCCGATTATTGGCGACGAACCTTAATCTGGCTCGATTATTCTAAAGCTTGACAGCATGCGTATTGCCCGCATTGATCTAATCCGCTAGATTTGTGCGCTGCAACAAGACACTTGCGGACCCGACCAGGCTGCTCAAGAGGACCCATGAACCGTTTTTCCTACCAACTCTATGAAATGGCGCACCTGGCTGTTGCGCCTGCGCGTGCGATGGCCGATGCGACACGCATTTTTTTTAAGCATCCCTTAAATCCGTATTCCCATACGGTTGCCGGGAGGAACATGGCAGCCACGGCAGAATTGTTTGAGCGGGTAACACGGCGTTATGGCAAACCCGAGTTCGGACTTGAGCAAACATTCGCCGATAACAAGACAATTGAAATCCAGGAACGGAGCGTCTGCAGCAGACCTTTTTGCAATCTTCTACATTTTCAAAGGCAGGGCGTTGATGACAATAATCTTCCGCCTGTCCTTTTTATTGTAGCTCCGTTGTCAGGCCATTACGCAACATTGCTGCGTGGGACTGTCGAGGCATTTCTTCCACACTTCGATATCTACATTACTGATTGGGTGGATGCTCGAATGGTGCCCCTATCAGAAGGGACCTTTGGTCTCGGCGACTACATTGACTATCTGGTAGAGATGCTGGGGCACTTGCGCGGCGCTGCCGGCGATAGGCCGCTACACACTGTTGGAGTGTGCCAGCCTTCGGTTCCCTTGTTGGCGGCGGTTTCGTTAATGGCAGACCGCGGAGATCCCAATAGCCCTGATTCAATGATCTTGATGGGCGGCCCCATCGATACGCGGCGAAGCCCAACCGCCGTTAACACCGTCGCACAGTCGCGCGGAACAGAATGGTTTCGCCGAAATTGCATCGTCTCTGTACCGTTCCCTTATCCAGGTGTTCAAAGACAAGTCTATCCTGGATTCTTTCAATTGTCGGGCTTTATGGGGATGAACCTCGACCGCCACGTTAACGCGCATTTGGAAATGTTCAATCATTTGGTCGAAGGCGATGGGGATTCGGCTGATAAACACCGGGAATTCTACGACGAATATCTCTCGGTGATGGACCTTGACGCAGCCTATTATCTGCAGACCGTGGAAGCAGTTTTTGTAGAGCATGCGCTTCCAAATGGATCAATGAGCCACAGGGGAACGCTCGTCAAACCTGAGGCAATCACCAGAACCGCATTGATGACCGTAGAAGGTGAACACGATGACATCTCCGGGGTAGGGCAAACAGCGGCAGCACAAGAGCTTTGCTTCAACATCCCATCTGCCAGGCGTGAACATCATCTTCAGAAAGGCGTCGGCCACTATGGTGTATTCAATGGAACCCGTTTTCGGAAACATATCGTTCCCCGAATAGTCGAATTCACCAGGAAGGTAGGGAAAGCCGCGATCTGATCAAAACTTTTTTGTGGTTACCGCATCCATATACGATAGACTTTCCCGCAATTGATTCGTAATGCGGAAATGGCTGTGGCCGATCGAACCGTTGATTTTATCGAAATTGAACATTGTCAGGAAATATACCGCGTCGCCATTCGTCGCGTAGCCGGCGCGCGGCGCTATACACTGCGAGTCAGAACCGCCAACCGTGACGTGGTGCTGACAATGCCTGCCCGTGGGACTGTCAATGAAGCGCGAAAATTCGCGCAACAACATACTGCGTGGATTGGTGCACGGATCAGGCGATTGCCGAAACCGATACCTTTTCAGAACGGCGCTACAATCCCGTTTAGAGGAGTTGATCATCTCATTAAGCTGAAGGAAGGATCACGAGGTGGCGTTTGGAACGAGCATCAAGTCGTCGACGGTATGGATGTTCGTGTGATTTTCACTTCCGGAACATCAGAGCATGTCGACCGGCGAATTCGCGATTTCCTGAAGAAGCATGCAAGACTGGATCTGATAGAAGCGGTTCGACGTTATAGCGGGGCGATCGGTGTGAGCTCGCGGCGGGTTTCCCTGCGTGATACATCCAGCCGCTGGGGATCGTGTTCCGCATCAGGAAATTTGAATTTTTCTTGGCGCCTTATATTGGCGCCTTCATTCGTCCTTGATTATCTTGCTGCTCATGAGGTCGCGCATCTTAAGTACCTTAATCATTCCGCTGAATTTTGGGCATTGGTACGGTCGATGTCTGCGCAAACCGATTCTGCAGAAGCATGGCTAACAGCGCACGGTGCACAGCTTCACCGCTACGGAAAGATTGAATAATTATTTTTTTACCAGGATCGAACAAACTTGAGGTAACTGGTACTTCTTCCTTCCCGAATAGCCTTTGCCTCATAGCGTGTCACTGTCCAACTTTCCCATGGTAGAAACGTTTCATTCAATGACCGGTTGTCATCATGAAACTCATCTGTTGATCGAACTAATTCGCGCGTCCAATTACAGTACTCTTCAATATCGCTAGCAAAACGTAGTTCACCGCTACTCGAAATTATCCTCGCCATCGCGGTTAGGTTCTTTGAAGAAATGAATCGACGCTTCTGTTGCCGGGCTTTTGGCCAGGGATCCGGATACAAAAGATAGATTCTTTCAATCGAACTGTCGGGTAATTTTTCTATCAGATCCAACGCATCGCCCGGATGGATAAGAACATTCTGTAAGCCATTTTCCACTATGCCCGATACAAGATTGACGATGCCGTTGACAAATGGTTCACAACCAAAGAATCCAATTTCCGGTTTCCGGCGCGCAAGCTCCAAAAGGTGCTCCCCTCCACCAAAGCCAATTTCCAGCCACAGCTTTTTCACCGGTTGCGGAAAAAGTGACACAGGGTCTTTGGCGACAACGTCCAAGTCTATCGTAAATGAGGGTAAGACCTTGTCCAGCAATTCCTGTTGGCGTGACCTCAGGCGCTTGCCGATTCTCCTTCCGTACGTGCGTATCCGGAAATGGTTGTCAGCGCTCATGTTATCTGAATGTGGTTTTTCTGCAGTATCCCTGTGCAATGTCACGCCTTCGTAATTCGGACAAATCACGCCGTGGGTTTCGTCTGGTGCTGCTGCATTCCAATCGGCATACGCATAAAAGCGGACCTGGTTGGCCCGCTTTTATTCTTCAGGTACTTAGCAATATCAGAAATGGCGCTTTAGTGTATCGGCCAAATCGGTTTTCTCCCAGGAAAAGCCACCGTCCGCATCCGGGCTGCGTCCAAAATGGCCATACGCGGATGTGCGTGCATAGATTGGCTTATTGAGTTGCAGATGCTCGCGGATTCCGCGTGGCGACAGATCCATCGAATCCATTAGCGCCTTTTCCAGCTTTTCGGGATCGACCTTGCCGGTGTCATGCAGGTCGACATAGATCGATAACGGCTGTGACACTCCGATTGCGTAGGCGAGCTGTAACGTACAACGGTCCGCAAGATCCGCGGCAACCACATTCTTGGCAAGGTACCGCGCTGCATATGCTGCTGATCTGTCAACCTTGGTTGGGTCTTTTCCGGAGAACGCACCACCACCATGCGGCGCAGCACCTCCATATGTATCAACAATGATCTTTCGCCCGGTCAGTCCGCAATCGCCATCAGGGCCCCCGATATAGAACTTCCCGGTCGGATTGATATGCCAAACGGTCTCATCATCAATCCAGTTGTCTGGAAGCGTTTTCCGTACATAGGGTTCGATTACTTCGCGCACTTGAGCGGAAGACATGTCTTCGACCGAATGCTGGTGGGAAACCACAATTTGGGTCACGCCGACCGGCTTGCCATCCTCATAGCGCACTGTCACCTGGCTCTTGGAATCCGGGCCAAGGCTCGACGCTTCTCCAGAGTGACGCGCTGCCGCCAGGACTTCCAGTATCTTGTGAGAGTAATATATCGGCGCTGGCATAAGCTCAGGGGTCTCCTTGCAGGCATAGCCGAACATTATGCCTTGATCGCCAGCTCCCTCATCCTTATTGCCTGCTGCATCGACGCCCTGAGCGATATCCGCCGATTGGGAATGCAACAGCACTTCCACGTCTGCGTTCTTCCAGTGGAACCCATCCTGCTCATACCCGATGCTCTTGATCGCTTCGCGCGCGCTTGCTTCAATCGTGTCTTTCGAAATATTGGACCCGCGCACCTCACCAGCAATCACCACACGATTGGTCGTGGTCAAGGTCTCACATGCGACCCGAATCTGATACGGATCGATCCCGTCCTTGATGCCTTGCCGGAAAAACAGATCCACGACCTCATCTGACACCCTGTCGCAGACCTTGTCAGGATGACCTTCCGAGACCGATTCGCTCGTGAACAGAAAATTTTTGCGTGCCACTTAAAACTCCATTCTAATCCTGATATCGGCCAGCCAAAGTGGTATTGCGGTGCATCGACCGAACAGGGCTATCAAAGTTGATTTCGACGAAATTCCACTTACGGATGCACTTCCACCGAACTACGAATTCGTCTCGCCATTGCCCAGCAAATCTAGGGATTTCGCCGGATTGCGCTGGTGTTTTTACAAAGCTTGTTCGATAGGTCAAGCGCTTTGGCCCAAATCGTTCGTTATTCCGAACGGCCAATAATACGCTAACTTCACCGTGGGTGATTTCCCATCCCAGTGAGTTAAATCCCATAAAATAGCGGTTAAGGCACAGTCATTCGGACTTGTTGCCGGAATCTCCTGCGTTGGCCATCGCAATGACCAAGTCCACTATCCGGCGTCTGACCTTTGGATTTACGATCTTCGCAAAAGCTTTGTTCAGTTGCACGCCCTCGGCAGTCAATACAAAATCATTTGCCGAGATTGGCCGGCTTGTATCGGCAAATCCACCATCTGTTTCTTTTGAGCCTGCCGGCAGGCCCTCGAAAAAAAATGACGGGGGGACCTGCAATTGCCGCGAAATCTCCTGCAACCTGCTGGCGCCAATACGATTCGTGCCTTTTTCATACTTCTGTACTTGTTGGAACGTTACTCCAAGCGCCGAACCGAGTTTTTCCTGACTCAATCCAAGTAATACACGCCGCATGCGAACCCGGCTACCAACGTGCTTGTCAACAGGATTCGGCGCACGTTTCATACTTGATATCTCCATCTTCCAACAATTGTACGCAGTTAGCGAGATCGATTCCTCGGCCTGCTATCGCGGGACGAGAACGTGTTGCCTTCACCGCTGCCAGTTTACCGAGGGGCAGCTTATTGTCAAGCTCTTACTCTTAGGCGAAATATTGTTGCGAAAACAAGAAATAAAAGGGCAATCATTGCCGGCGCGGCCAAGACGTGTTTTGAAAAAATTGTTTGGGGTGCTCGATTTGGTAGCCGACTGTCAATTACACCTTGTACGCCTAACGGTAAGCTATGCAATATTCTCCCCATTGGATCAATAACTGCTGAAATACCGGTGTTCGCAACTCTTATCATCGGTAAGCCTTCTTCGATCGAGCGAAGCCGGGCCTGGACAAGATGTTGATAGGGCCCGGTTGTAAGACCAAACCACCCATCGTTGGTTACATTTACAAGAACTCGCGGCTGGATACTTGACTTTATTCTAGCTGTTGTGAATCCAGGGAATATGGCTTCATAGCAGATCAGTGGCGACGTCACACCGATACCTGGTAGGTCCAATGTCTTTCCGCTTGAACCCGCGGTGAACCCACCGGGTACATGGACAAACTGTTTAAGACCAAGCATTCGAAATAACGGGGCCATTGGCAAATACTCGCCAAAGGGCACCAATTTCGACTTGTCATATGTTTGAGTGATGACTCCTTTGTCATCAATAATATGGATTGAATTGAAAAACCGGCTTGCTCTGCGTCTACCAACACTATTCTGCACCATACGATCTGCACGCGCAGCTCCGGTAACAAGAACAGTTCCAGGTGGAATAAATTTTTCAATCTGAGCTAGAGCTTGTGGACTTTCAGACAACAGGAACGGGAAAGGTGACTCAGGCCAAAACAAATGTGTGACTGTTGAAATTCCCGCTGTCCGTGGTGAGGTTGATCTATCAGAAAGCCGGATGTGTGTGGCAAGAATATCCGGGCCATTTTCAGGCTTGAATTTTTCGCCTTGCGGCAAATTTGGCTGGACGATTCGCAGGCGCGGCTTATCCACATATTCTGTCGGGTTTCCGGCAAGTCGTAGCGTGCCGAAAAGTGCAAGCAGAAGAACGCCAAAAATGGCGATACCCGTAGGGCGATATCGATGACTTAAAATTGCAACCCCTGAACGACTGGGCATATGCGAATCGACAATTGTTGCCGGTGCTGAAGCAATGGCCACCGTCAAAAATGTTAGACCATGAAGACCAATAACCGATGCAACTTGTCCTAAAACAAGGTTGCCACCCAAAACCATTCCGATGTCATTCCATGGAAAGCCCGTAAGGATAACCGCTCGCAACCATTCCGATAGGCCCAGACCCGTTGCGAGTGCGAATATCCTTCCGGATCCACCGGCCCACAATATTCGCGCTACCACACAACCGAATGTTGGGA
Source organism: uncultured Beijerinckia sp. (assembly GCA_964615275.1). Lineage (GTDB taxonomy): Bacteria > Pseudomonadota > Alphaproteobacteria > Rhizobiales > Beijerinckiaceae > Terripilifer. Next base: position 83,128 of record CAZTMN010000002.1, read on the forward strand.
AGAGCGCTAGCAGCGCTGGGAGGCCAACGACCCCAAAAGGCAACGCCCAAGCGAATTGTTCTGCCTCGACCAAGAACGCTGAGCCTAGCCACCAAAGCCCTACCAGGAAATATCCAAATCCAAACCACCAACCGATCACCGCGGCGGTGCGGATATTCCAAACTGGTGATGCAGCTCCGCCAGGTTTGCTTTCGACGCACCCATCGATCAGCCAGACCAGCAGTACCGCGGATACCACAAAGGCTGGAATTAGGTTGATTGGCGCGAGAGCCAGACCCCCTACAAGGCCAGCACCGAGTGCGACACCTATCCTGCGCCAACCTGAGGCTAAGGTGACCCTTTGGGCAAACCGATCAATGAACGATGTATCCAAGTGCGAACTTCCAATGATCGGGGATTACAAGCTCTCGACAATCCGACTGAAGTAGGATTTTCTACACAACCTATTGTTCTTGTCACATGGCATGCAAGCGTGCCGCAGCTATCGAGATTCCGAATTGCTGGCCAATGTCTTTCTTACTCGTACACGCTTTACCCGTCTGGGGTCTGCATCCAACACCTCAAATTCCAGACCGTATTCTGATTGAATTACCTCTCCACGGGCAAGTACTCGACCGGCGGCGGCTCCAACCAGTCCGCCCAGTGTATCAATGTCTTCAGCACCGGGAAGCTGATCAATCGGAATATCCAACTTCTCCAAAATTTCGGAAAGCGGGGCACGCGCATCGGCGACAAGTGTTGCACGTCCGGCTAGCTCAACAAGCGGAGCTTCCTCCTCATCATGCTCATCTTCAATATCTCCGACTATAACTTCAACTACGTCCTCGATGGATACCAGCCCATCCGTTCCACCATACTCATCGATCACCAATGCCATATGGGTACGTTCCGCTTGCATTTTTACCAACAAATCCAGGACCAGCATCGATGGCGGAACAAACAAGACGGGGCGGGAAAAATTTGCATCTTCAAGAGTGACCGACAAATCAACTGCCCCAAACCCGGTAGCAGGCGATCGTGAATTCGAAGCATTGTCCTGAACTGGAGGTACGCGCTCAGCACAACTCGCCAAGTACTCAACAAAGTCCCTTATGTGCACCATGCCACGGGGATCATCCAGCGTCTGCCCGTGGACCGGCAATCGTGAATGTCCTGCGGTTCTGAATACGTGTAGCAATTCAAATAACGTATCATCAAGTTCTACGGAAATTATGTCTGCCCGGGGGACCATGATGTCACGAACGCGCAATTCGTGTAGCCCTAAGACGCTGCGAAGCATCGACAATTCTTGAACCGATAGCTCTTCCTTCGAAGATTCCTCCAGGGCGTCCTTGATACCTTCTCGCACCGATGCTGAATCCGCTCCAAACAGCGATCTCACGCGATTAAGTAATCGATGTTTCCCCCCGTCAGGTGATCTACTCTGCCTATCCGTCATCGCGCTTATTTTCCTGGTCTGGAACTAGCTGGTGGTACGGGTTCTGAACATTCATATCGGATAAAATCGATACTTCGAGAGCTTCCATCTCCGTGGCATCTTCGTCGCACTCATGATCATATCCAAGGAGATGAAGAAACCCATGTACAAGCATGTGCTTAACATGGTCTTCAAAATCAATATTATAGCTTTCAGCTTCAGTTTGGCAGGTTTCAAATGCAATGGCGATATCACCCAATGTCCGATAGCCATGTATTTCATTTCTCTCCGCTGCAGGGAATGACAACACGTTTGTAGATTTATTTACGCCTCGCCATTTTGCATTTATTTTTGACATCCGGTTATCGTCACAAAACAGTATCGATACCTCATAGCTGTCCGCTGTATTGCCGATTGTAGCTTGGGCTGCCGCCGAAAACACAATATGGGTCATTTTCTCGAGATCAATGTGCTGAATCCACCGATCATCTGACATATTTATCTGTGCTTCAATATTGGCGATAGTGGGATCCTTTCGAGTGTCAGCCATTCTGTTTGTCAGCAGATTCATATGCTCTTACGATCCGTCCAACCAAATCATGCCGGACCACGTCGCTTTCATTAAACTGAACTCTGGCCACACCATCGAGATTTGATAGCATTTGAAATGCGTCAACCAAACCGGACTTTTTCCCCGGTGGCAAATCGATTTGACTTGGGTCACCGTTCACGATCATTCGCGAACCTTCACCCAATCGCGTCAAAAACATCTTCATTTGCATCGGTGTGGTATTTTGTGCTTCATCTAGCAGAATACACGCATTGCTTAAAGTTCGCCCTCGCATAAATGCTAAGGGCGCCACTTCAATTATTCCGGTCAATAGCCCGCGCTCGATCTGACGTGAATCCATAAAGTCTCCGAGCGCATCAAATATCGGACGCAAGTAGGGGTCCACCTTCTCGCGCATATCCCCCGGTAAGAATCCCAGATGCTCGCCGGCTTCGACCGCGGGTCGGGTGACAATAATTTTCTCAACAATTCCCCGTTCCAGTAGCGATACCGCAAAGCCCACTGCAATCCATGTCTTGCCTGTGCCGGCCGGACCGTCTGAAAACACCAGCTCATTGGACTTCAGAGCTTTTAAATAGACATCTTGTGATAAATTACGCGCCCGGACTGTTCCTCTTTTGCGGGTCGAGATTTGTTCAAACTCGACGTGCTGCTTATCAGAGCTTACACCAGGAAACAGTGTACCTTGCAATTGCAATTCCTGGACCGTAGAATCTATCGCTGCAATATTCACCGTTTCACCGTTGCGAGCTTGCCGAGCAATGCTTTTCACTGCCCGTTCAGCCACTGCGCACTCGTCTTTTGGCCCACGGAACGTCAATTGGTTTCCATGCGCGTGTATCGAGATACCCAGCAGTTGTTCGAGGCGAGCAAGATGCTGATCATATTGGCCGTAGATCAATGACAAGTAGCGATTATCTTCCACCGTCATAGTCAAAGCTGTTTCTGGACTTGATGAATTCCCGTTTGGGTATTTCATTGATACCTTCACATGTTGGACAATATCCGACCTGTACACTCTGTATTGAAGCCAACACACACTGTTCCGTAATAGGTAGCGGTCCCGTATCAGACGTTAGTTAGACAGCCTTACGGCCAAACAGTGAGTTGGGACCTGCTTCTATCAGTTCCACCGGAACAATGTTACCGATTAAATCCCGTCCTGCTTCGACCTGGACGGTTTGCAAGTGCGGTGTTTTGCCAGTTACTTGCCCTGGATACCTCCCTGGTTTTTCGAAAAGGACATCCACGGTTTTGCCTACGCAACTTTCGTTAAACGCATTTCGCTGACGATCCAGCAGTTCCTGCAACTCGCGTAGACGCCATGACTTAACGTCCGCCGGTACATCATCCTCCATTTCACTGCCGGTCGTACCAGGCCGTGATGAATACTTGAATGAATATGCGGACGCGAATTGCACCTCTTCTACAAGGTTCATTGTTTGCTGAAAATCTTCTTCGCTTTCCCCAGGAAATCCAACAATGAAGTCAGAAGATATAGCGATATCCTTTCTTTGTGCCCGAACGCTGCCAATGATCGCGATATAGTCTTGAGCTGTGTGTTGCCTGTTCATCTGCTCTAGTATGCGATCTGAGCCCGACTGAACTGGAAGGTGCAAATATGGCATGAGTTTTTTGTTCGTTCCATGCATCTGTATCAAGTCGTCATGCATTTCGCGCGGATGGCTGGTCGTGTAACGCAATCGATCGATCCCGGGCACTTTGCCCACAGTAGCGAGTAGTTCCGCAAGTGTTGATTTCTCGTTGTTAGCGGTACGTCCATTATAGGCATTTACGTTTTGACCGATGAGGGTTACTTCGCGAATACCACCCGACGCAAGCCGCCGAACCTCGTCAACCACGCTGGCGACCGGACGGGAAGTTTCCGCGCCCCTCGTGTACGGAACGACGCAGAACGTGCAAAATTTATCACATCCTTCTTGAATGGTTACGAATGCCGACGCTCCACGAGCATGCAAGCGATGTCCAGCCGGTAGCGGCAGGTGGTCAAATTTACTCTCGATCGGAAACTCCGTTTCGACCAATCGGGTAGCGGCTGCCGATTGATCTATCATCTCCCCTATCTTGTGGTAGCTTTGCGGTCCGACAACCATGTCAACGGCTGGCTGTCGAGTGATGATTTCTTTCCCTTCAGCCTGCGCAATGCAACCAGCGACCGCAATCTGCAGTGAGTGTCCAGACTGAACGCGTTCGTTTTTTAAAATTCGCAGTTTTCCTAGTTCTGAATAAACCTTTTGCGTCGCTCGGTCCCGGATATGACAGGTATTCAATATAATCAGATCGGCATCATTCTGATTACCGGTCTGCTTAAATCCCTTCTGCGCCAGTGCATCCAGCATCCTGTCAGAATCATATGCGTTCATCTGACATCCGTAGGATTTTATAAATACCTTTCGCTCGTTTTGAGCGTTAGACCGCGGTACGGTGAAGGGATGCTTACCGTCAGACTTGTTTTGTTTTTCGACGCTGGACAATTGGTTCTGCTTTCGTCTTTTTCAATTTCGCCGGGCCCTCAATTTGGGAGCGCGGTTTCGGAATTATAGCGCCTTTGGTGTGTAATGGAACAATTGGCAAACAATTACAGTAGCTCAATCGTTTTACACGTGCGGAGATAATCAATACGTCAGGACAGCTCCAACTTCATGACCTTTGCATGTGCGCTCTTGCCCTGCTTGTCGCGATAATAGTCAGGCCTATGACCAATTTCCCGGAATGCGAAGGTATCATAGAGTGATATTGCGGCGGCGTTATCCTCGGCGACTTCCAAAAAAACCGCCGATACGCTGGCTTGCCACAATGTCTCGATATGCCGTTCCAGCATCCCGCGGCCAATTCCCTTGCGACGCATTTGCAGGTCGACAGCAATCGTCAAAAGCTCGGCTTCCCCGGCAGCCACTCTTGACAATACAAATCCGACCATTGAATCCGAACCACTCTTGAATCGCCCTTCGGCGATAACATTCTGACTTGAAGCCAAATTTTCAAACTCAGTCGCGCTCCACCCCATGTTGAATGCGGCCGCATGGATTTCGGCGCAAGCAAATGCGTCCTGGGCGGTTATAGAGCGCGCAGTCAGGGCCAAAGGCCTGGAAAATCTCAAGATCACGGCACGTTCAACCTTATGTAAGCCACCTAGTTCTGTGTCTTGGCGTCTACCGGGCGCAAGTACATTGGCTTTGCCGGCGATTTTTCCGGATCCGCAATCGCCCCCAACCGTGCAACCGAAAGTATATCGGGCGCTGCCTCTTCACACGCAATTTCCGTTCGCAATCCCGCGGTCCAAGCCTGGGTGGCGACGAGTGCCGAACCGGGTCCGATCAGTCTTACTTGCTCTGTGCCAAGCACCCGAACGGCCTCTGTCAGTCGCATTACTCGAGACGATATGACAACCTGACCATCCTGATTAACGGCTTGAATATAGATATTTCCGTGCCTGGCATCGATTATAGACGCGATTAACCCAGTTTCGGCCGTACCAATGAAATCGGCAGCGAACGCAGCGAGGGTTGATACGCCAACGACGGGGACTTTCAGCGCAAGGCCCAATCCCTTCGCGGCCGCTATACCAACCCGAACGCCCGTAAAGGATCCAGGGCCGACTGTTACGGCAATCCGATCTATTGCCCTGAAGTCGACCGGTGAAGCTGCAACAACTTCCTCAATTGCCGGCA
>CAZTMN010000003.1:0-86202 GCA_964615275.1 uncultured Beijerinckia sp.
ATTTGACGACGTCACCCCGTTCCGGCCAGGTCGCGCGCATGGCGAGCGACAACAAGGTCAACACGATAACAACGATGCCGAACCGCAGGGTCAGGAACGTCATCGGCTCGGCATGGGGCGTGCCGAGTTTTGCGCCCACGAAGCCCGTGGCCCAAAACAGCACGAAGACTGCCGGCAAGATTGCGAACCAGGGAGAGCCTGCTGCGTCTTGGGACAATTTATCTGGCTGGCGGGTCATGGCGGTCCGTGCTTGATGTGCCTATCGACCATGAAATCGCCGAGGTTGCAATGCGTGCCGGCCGGGGCCGCCATTTTGTTGGTATCGCGGGTTCGCCCGGGCCGGAATTGTGCTAGAGGAACGCAACTTCGGGCATCACACCCGCATAATTCCTTATCCCAGGTCGTGCCTTGCAATACATATCCACCCGCGGCGCAGCGCCGGCTTTGTCTTTTACCGATACCCTGCTGGCGGGGCTCGCCCGCGATGGCGGGCTATACGTGCCCGGAAGCCTGCCGCAATGGCAACCGGGTGACATCGCGGCCCTTTCCGGCCAAGCGTACAAGGATGCGGCCGTCCGGGTCATGGAGCCTTTCGTCGAGGGTGCGTTTTCCGCCAATGATTTCGAAGCCATGGCGGCGGCGGCCTATGGCACGTTCCGCCACGAGGCGGTAACCCCGCTCAGCCAAATCGGCGATAATCTGTTTTTGCTGGAACTGTTTCATGGCCCGACGCTCGCATTCAAGGATGTGGCGATGCAATTGCTTGGCCGGATGATGGATCATGCGCTCAAGGCCCGCGGCGAGCGGGCAACGGTTGTAGGTGCGACGTCCGGTGATACCGGTGCGGCTGCGATAGAGGCGTTTCGCGGTCTCGACCAGGTCGACGTCTTTATCCTTTATCCCAATGGGCGCGTGTCGGACGTGCAGCGACGCCAAATGACCTGTGTGCCCGACGACAATATTCACACCATTGCGCTGGAAGGCACGTTTGACGATTGCCAGGCGATCGTGAAGGGCATGTTCAACCATCACCGGTTTCGCGACGGGTTGCAATTGTGCGGCGTCAACTCAATCAACTGGGCGCGGGTCATGGCGCAGATGGTGTATTACTTCACCAGCGCCGTCGTTCTTGGTGCGCCGCACCGGAAAGTTTCGTTCACCGTGCCGACCGGGAATTTTGGTGATATCCTGGCCGGGTATTATGCGGCGCGCATGGGATTGCCGGTCGAGCGGCTTGTCATTGCGACGAACGAGAACGACATTCTAGCGCGGACGCTGGAGACCGGCGCCTACGAGACACGGTCGGTTACCCCGACCCAATCGCCGTCGATGGATATACAGGTTTCCTCCAATTTCGAGCGCCTGCTGTTCGATGCTGCGCAAGGCAATCCGGAGGACGTAAACGCCTATATGAACGTGCTGGCGCAATCCGGCCGGTTTGAAGTCAAGGCGTCGCATCTGCAGGCTATCCGCGCGCACTTCGACGCCTATCGTACTGGTGAAACCGGCACGGGCAAGGAGATCGCCCGGCTTCACAGGCAATGCGGGATTCTGATCGATCCTCACACCGCGGTCGGCGTCCACGCAGCCCGCAAGGCGCTCGCAGGTAATCCGGTAACGCCCATGGTCGTTCTGTCGACGGCCCATCCGGCGAAGTTTCCCGAGGCGGTCAAGAAGGCAAGCGGAGTTGAAGCCCCACTGCCGGCTCACCTGGCCGACATTTTCGACCGGCAAGAGCGGTTTACAATCGTCGAAAATGACCAGGCCGCTGTCGAGCAATTCATCCGCGAGCGGGCACGGGCAACCTCATAACCACGCCTACCAGGAGCGGGCAGGGCGACCCGTCCGTCGTTCCCCTGATCGGGTTGGAACCGTACAGGAAATCCCTGGACTGTTTCACGAATTTGGTTTCCTGAATTGACCGGTTTGCGCACGGAAAACCGGTTTCCACTTTTGCCGGAAACGCTATAGTGTCTGCACGTTGCTGCCGCATCCGGCAGGTGTCTGATCTGAATTGCGTTGCGTATCCCATGGCTCTGTTTCGTATTGGCAAATCCCAACAGGAAAATGATTTTGTTCGCGGCGAGGGTGTTTACCTTCGCCCGCCATCGCTCGCCGATTTTCGTGACTGGGCGGAATTGCGCGAGGCGAGCCGCGATTTCCTGACTCCGTGGGAACCGTTGTGGCCGGCCGACGATCTTACCCGGGCTGCGTTCCGGCGCCGTATCCGCCGGCATGAGGAGGAAAGGGATCGGGACGAGACCTATCCGTTCTTCATCTTCCGGACGGCAGACGATGCCCTGCTGGGTGGGCTGACCCTTGGCCAGGTGCGGCGCGGGGTCGCCCAAACTGCAACGCTTGGCTATTGGATGGGGCACAGGTTCGCGGGACAAGGATACATGTCCCGTGCAGTGCGCGCCTTGTGCCGGCACGGGTTTTCGGCGCTCAGGTTGCATCGCATCGAGGCGGCGTGCCTGCTGCACAACGACCCATCCCGAAACGTGCTGGAATCCTGCGGGTTCAAGCGGGAGGGACATGCACGGGCGTATTTGCGCATCAATGGCCAGTGGCAGGATCATATCCTGTTTGCGTTGCTCGACAGCGACCCGGTCCTGCCGGCAAAGCGCCCCATCGGCCCGGGCCTGAGCCAATCGTAAGCTGAAAATATTTAGGACCATTTTCAGTGCGATTTCGCCTCTTGGACCTGCACCTTTTGCCAAACTTGCGTTACAAGCATCCGGTGCAGGACGCTGGGGGAATCATCGTGATGGGGTTGCAGCCGGGGGAATTGGCCGGGAAGAGGCCGATGCAGAAGCGGACACAGGGTAAGCTGGTGCGGCGCAAGGCCGACGGCGTGGCTGTCAGCTGCCGGATATGCCAAGGTTAAATGCGATCTGTGCGGGTGCATGGGCTCAAACTGCCGCACGCGTATTGATCCAGCCAGCGTGGCAATTCCGCGCGTCGAGAGAAGCGATCGAAGTGGCAAGAATTCTGGCGTTCATATTTTTGTCGGTACTGGCGATGGCAGGGCCTGCCGTCGCCATTGAACCGGTGCCAGTGCCTCTCGACGCCAAGGCCATCGATCTATCGAGCCGGATGGAGCTGTATTCCTCAAGGGGGGATCGAATCCAGGTGTCGACCGCGCCGGATCAGGACAAGATTGTCCGCCGGATCGAGGTAAGTGCGCGCCAGTCCGGAACGCGCCCGAGCTGGATCGTTTTCGCGCTTGCCAACGAAACCAACGAACAAATCGAAAGGTTGATCGTTGCGCCGCACTTCCGCCTTGCCGGGTCGGGCGTTATCTGGCCGGACCTGGGGGCTTCGCGGATCGCGGCGGTGACCGCCAGCCAAGGTTTTCCGCCGGAGCGGGAGGACGGCGCGGATGCCGACGTCTTCCGTGTGACCCTTGATCCGGGGACGATCGTCACTTACGTCGCGGAATTGCGCACGCCGACTTTACCACGGCTCTATTTGTGGCAGCCCGATGGATACAAGGACAAGCAGGCAAGCCTGACGCTGTACCAAGGTATCATTATCGGAATCGCGGCATTGTTGGCGCTGTTCCTGACGATCGTTTTTGTCGTCAAGGGCGCCGTCATATTTCCTGCCGCCGCGGCGCTCGCCTGGGCGGTTCTGGCCTATGTGTGTATCGATTTCGGTTTCTGGACAAAACTGTTTGGCACGGCTGGCGCTGTCGGGGCGGACCAGGTCTGGCGCGCGGGCGCCGAGGCGGTATTGGCCGCTACGCTGCTGGTATTTCTTTTTGCCTATCTCAATCTCAACCGTTGGCATGTGCGGCTGTCCCATGTCACGGCCGTTTGGCTGCTGTTCCTGGCGCTGCTCGCCGGATTGGCGGTGTACGATGCGCCCGTTGCCGCGGGTGTTGCGCGCATTTCGCTGGCGGCGATTGCCCTCGTCGGCTTCACGCTGATCATTTATCTGGCGGCGTTCGGATACGACCGGGCCGTGATGCTGATACCGACCTGGCTGGTTCTTGTGTTGTGGATCGGAACCGGCGCGCTGACGGTTACCGGACGGCTTACAGGTGAGCTGGCCCAGCCGGCGCTGATCGGCGGCATGGTGCTGATCGTGATGCTGATCGGTTTTACCGTGATGCAGAACGCGTTTGCCTCCGGTGGACTAATTCATGGCGCCATGTCTGACATAGACCGCCGGGCGCTGGCGCAGACCGGGTCTGGCGATCTCATCTTCGACTGGGATGTGCCAGCGGACCATGTTTTTGTCAGCCACGACGTGGAAACCAGTCTGGGGCTGCGCCGTGGTGCGCTCGAAGGGCCGGCCAGCAACTGGTTCGATTTGTTGCATCCATTGGACAAGGACCGGTACCGCGCGTGTCTTGACGCCGTTCTTGAGCAGCGCCGGGGTCGAATTTCCTTCGAGTTTCGATTGCGTTCCGCCGATAGCTATTATTATTGGTATTTCCTCAAGGCGCGGCCGGTTGTCGGCGCGGACGGCGAAGTCATTCGCGTCATTGGCACGTTGTCGGACGTGACCGAGAACAAGACATCCGAAGAGCGAATTTTGCATGATGCGGTTCACGACAACCTGACCGGCCTGCCAAACCGGCAGATTTTCGCCGACAGGCTTGAAACCGCCATGCAGTTGACCCGTGTAGCCGGCCACAACAGCCCGGCAGTCCTCTGCATGGATCTCGACCGCTTCAGGCAAGTCAACGAAGCCGCCGGAATGCCGGTTGGCGACTCGGTATTGTTGACGATCGCGCGCCGCATGCTGCGGCTCGTCAGGCCCCAAGACACACTCGCGCGGCTGGGTAGCGACCAGTTTGCCCTGATCATCCAGACGGAAGAAAATGCCGAAGCAATGGTGCAATTTGCCGAGGCGTTGAGGGCCGCGATAACCACGCCTGTTTCTTTCAGTGATCGCGAAATTACCTTGTCCGGTTCTATCGGGATCGCGTTGTTCGATCCGCAATTGCACAACAAGCCCGAGGATGTGCTTGGTGATGCGGAATTGGCGGCTGTCCACGCCAAGCGCCTTGGTGGAAATCGCATCGAATTTTTCCGGCCGGCGATGCGGACGCATCGTTCAGACCGGAAGGCGCTCGCGACTGACCTGGCCAAAGCGCTCGAACGCAATGAAATGACCATAGTGCTGCGCCCCATAGTACGGCTCGAGGATCGCACGATCGCGGGATTTGAATCCATTCTGCGCTGGGATCATCCACGTTTCGGGCGTTTGCCTCCAGCTGATTTCTTGCCGTTGGCAGAGGAAAGCGGGCTGGTTGCGGATCTGGCCGTGTTTGCGCTTGATCTTACGGCCCGGGAGCTGGCCGGCTGGCAACGTGCCCTGGACGTGCGCCCGCCGATTTTTGCGACGGTGAACGTAACTTCGGCGCAATTGTTCAAGCACGAGGTATTGCATGACCTGAAGGGTATTGTGACCCGCTCTGCCGTATTGCCCGGTACGCTGAAACTGGAGGCCAACGAGAGCCTGATCATGGAGAATCCCGAGTTCTGCGCGCAGCTGATGGTGCGAATACGCGAACTGGGCATCGGGTTGACCCTTGATCGTTTCGGCGCCGGTTATTCATCGCTGGCGCATCTGCACAAGCTGCCGCTTGGCACGATCAAGGTCGACCGTTCGCTTGCCCGTCCCGATCACCGGGGCGCTCGTCCGGTCATACTGCGGTCGATGATAGCGATGGCGCATGACCTGGGACTGGACGTCATAGTCGACGGCGCTGAATCGGAGAGCGATTCAATCGAGTTTTACCAGATTGGCGCGGAATACGCCGCGGGTTCTGTCTACGGCAATCCGATGAGCATCGAGGATGCGCGGCGGATCATGGGTGTTACAGCCACACAGGCGGCATGACCCCACTCACATCTGTGTCACATGGAAACGCGTTACGCCCGCCCGGCCTCAGTGGACAACATCGCAGGATCGATGCCGATGCGTTCGAGCGCGGCGCCATACTTGTCGCCAGGGTCGACGTTGAACAGAAAGTCGCTGTCCGAGCCGCAGGTCAGCCAGCCGTTTTCCTGAATCTCGCGGTCGAGCTGGCCGGGGCCCCAGCCGGCATAGCCGAGGGCGAGCAGGGCTCGCCGCGGACCCAACCCGGTTGCAATAGCGCGCAAGATGTCGACCGATGCGGTCAGCGCAATCCCGTCATCCAGATCGACACTCGACTTTTCGGCGAAATAGTCGTCCGAATGCAGGACGAAACCACGCACTTTTTCAACGGGGCCGCCGCGCATCACCGGGACCTGTGCGATGGGTCCGGGCAGGCGGATGGCATCTTCCTCGGCGATCACTTCAAGTTGAACGAGGAGTTTCGGAAAGGTCAAACGACGCGAAGGCCGGTTAACCACGAGCCCCCAGGCGCCCTCGGAAGAATGGGCACACATGTAGATAACGGTCTTTTCGAACCGTGAATCGCCCATGGTTGGCATTGCGACAAGAATCTGGCCGTCAAAATATCCGTCGCCGGGCACGCCGGGTTTGAGATTGTTGATCGTCATTGCCTAAAGGTAGTCTTCTCCGCTTCCCGTAACAAGACCCCGGCCATTCAAGGACAGCGTTTGGCCCGCTTAACAGGCAGGAAATCCGGGCCATCACGGGGAGTTCACCCAAACTTTAATGGTTTGGCGATTGCCAGGCTGATACATTGCGGACATGCAGAACTTCATGCGCCAGAATGTTCGAGTATCCGCGTTCGTTGCGGCGGCCTTGACGGTTGCCGTCGGCCTGACGAACGTGCCGTTTGCCCGTGCGGAGGCTGGTACATCGGCATGGGTCAAGGGAAACTTGTCACAGGTGCGCCTGATCGCCGGTAAATTTGACGGCAAGTCGTATCGGGCCGGCATCGAAATCCGCCTGAAAGGCAAGGCCCATACCTACTGGCGCGATCCCGGCGACGGAGGCGTACCTCCGGTATTCGATTTTTCGAAGTCGGCGAATGTAAAGCTGGCGAAAGTGCATTTCCCTGCGCCGGTCCGTTCCGGCAAGCCCGGCGAGGAATTTATCGGTTATGAGCGGCGTGTCGTGTTTCCCGTGCGCGTTACGCCGGAAAATGCCGGCAGGAAGGCGACCCTTGATCTCAAGCTGAATTATGCCGCCTGCGAGAAGATTTGTGTCCCCGAGCAGGCGCGAATGAAGCTTGTACTGGTCCGGGGTCAACACAATGCCAGTTATGCCGCCCTTATCGGGACCTACGAGGCCAAGCTGCCGAAACCGCTGTCGTCGCCTGATGCCCCGCGCGTTGAAATCAAGGCAGTATTGGCGGGCAAACGCTGGGCATTCAACGTGCTGAGCAAGACCGGAAATATTGTAGACCTGTTTGTCGAGGGCCCGGAGGGCTGGTATTTCGACAGGGTGTCGCGGGGCGGCGGCAAGTTCGGCGTAACGCTTGCGCAAAAGCCGGAACGGCCAGGCGGACCGCCGGTTGTTCATGTCACGATCACCAGCACGCAAGGGGCGTTTGAAGGCAGGCACAAGCTGCCCTGACGGCTCTCGCCGACTATCCGCATTCCGTTTGCGGAACGCATGGTAGTCGACGGCGCCGGTACGGTGCGGGTATGCGTCTTGACCCTCCCGCTGCAATACCCAATATGGCCCCAGAATTATTCGACATGTTGGGAGCCGGATCCATTGTTCGATTTTGATCGCGTTATTGAGCGGCGGGGCACGCATTCGACGAAATGGGACAATATTGCCAAGGTTTCCGGTATCACGGCACCCGACGCCATTCCGATGTGGGTTGCGGACATGGACTTTGCTGCGCCGCCGGGCGTTACCGAGGCGCTTGCGACGGAGGTGCAGCGGGCGACGCATGGTTATTACGCCGATACAGGATCGTGGGCGCAGGCGCTCGCCGATTGGTACCAGGCGCGGCACAATTTTCCGATTGACCCGGCATGGGTCAGTCCAACGCCGGGAATCGTTTCGGGGTGCGGCCTGATCCTGCAGGCGCTGACCCAACCTGATGACGAGGTGGTTCTCTTCACCCCGGTTTATCACGCCTTCCGGCGCATCATTACCAACAATGGACGCAAGATATTCGACTGCCCGCTGGTAGAGGAAAACGGCCGTTACCGAATGGATTTCGACGCGCTGGCAAAGTCGCTGACACCGCGCTGCAAAATCGTATTTTTCTGCTCACCGCACAATCCGGGCGGCAATTGCTGGTCGCCGGACGAGATTCGGCAATTGGCGGAGTTCTGCATTGAACGCGACCTCATACTGGTCTCCGACGAGATCCATTGCGATCTGGTGTTCAAGGGAGCCAAGCATACGCCGACCAAGTTGGCCGCACCGGATGTTGCGGACCGCCTCATCACCTGTATGGCTGCGACCAAGACGTTCAACCTGGCAGGGGCCCATGTGGGGGCGCTGGTGACATCGAACAGCGAGTTGAAAGCCAGGATTGATGCCCGCATAGGAGCTGCGGGTCTTGCCTCGTACAATCTGTTTGGGATGCTGGCGACCGAGGCGGCGTGGCGCACCGGCGCAGACTGGCTGGATGCACTGTTGCCTTATCTTGCAGACAATGCAGCGCATTTCGATCGCCGGATCGAGGAGGCTGCTCCCGGGGCAAGGTCGATGCGGATGGACGCAACCTATCTGGCCTGGGTAAATTTCGCCGGCACCGGCCTGCCGGAAAAAGAGGTGGCCGAAAGGGTGGCGCAACGGGCGCGAATATTCGTCAACCCGGGCCCGGCTTTCGGACCCGGCGGCGCAGGCTTCCTGCGGTTTAACCTGGCGACACCGCGCACTATTCTTGACGAAGCGCTGGGACGGCTGGACGAGGCGTTTGCGGATTTGCGCTGAAAGCGCGGGAGCAGGTGAAAGGCACATTGGGAAAGGTACAATGGGCAAGCCGCTGGTTGGCGTTATCGCCAATACCTACAAAATGGAAAACCGCTTTCCGATGCACGGGTCCGGCTCGAAAACCCTGCGCGCGGTTGCCGATGTCACTAGTGCGATGCCGCTCATGTTCGCAGCCTGCCCGCAAACCAGCGAGATTGCCACCTTGCTTGAGACTGTTGACGGCATCGTGCTGACCGGCGGGCGGGCCAATGTGCATCCGCGCCATTACGGCGAAGAGGCGACGGAAAAGCACGAGCCGTTCGATGAATCCCGCGACGAAGTGGCGCTGATGCTGGTCACCGCTTGCGTCGAGCGGGGCATTCCGCTGCTTGGCCTGTGCCGCGGATTCCAGGAGATGAATGTCGCCTTTGGCGGCACCTTGCATCCGGAAATCCGGGAATTGCCTGGCCGGATGAACCATCGCATGCAGCGGTTGCCGAACGGGGAAATGCATCCTGATCCGGATGTGCTGTTCGCTGAGAAGCATGATGTACACCTGACGCCCGGCGGCGTGTTCGCCAAGATATTCGGGGCCGAGACCGTCTTCGTCAATTCGCTGCACGGGCAAGGAATAATCAAATGTGGCGAGCGGATTATCGTCGAGGGCGTTGCAGAAGACGATACGATCGAGGCAATCCGGATCGAGGGAGCGCCGGGTTTCGCGCTGGGTGTCCAATGGCATGCCGAATACAATCCGCAGACTAATGCGGTAAACGGGGCGCTCTTCCGGGCCTTCGGCAAGGCGGTCGAGGATTACGCAGCGCAGAGGTGACGGGAATGCTCGATTGCCGCTGAACGCCGCGGGGCTTGGCTAGTATTGCAATCTGCGGCATGATATCCGCAGTCAACGATCAACATGGGAAACAGGGAGAGAAGATGGCCGATCTTCGCTATGAGGCGCCCGGCACGATAGCCGACGCTGTAAAATTGCTAGCCGCCGCAGATGGAACCGCCCGCGTCCTTGCAGGGGGTACGGATGTCGTCGTTCAGATGGAAACCGATCTGATCGATCCGGATTTGATCGTCGACATCAAGAAAATTCCGGACATCAAGCGGATTGCCGAGGAAAACGGCGGCTACCGGATCGGGGCTGCTGCCAGCGGCATGGAATTGTGCGAGCACGACGGGTTCGCAGGCGCCTGGCCGGGTGTTATCGACGGGGTCAAGCTGATCGGCTCCATACAGGTAAAGGGCCGCGCGACCATGACCGGCAATCTTTGCAACGCCTCACCCGGCGCCGACAGCGTACCGCCAATGGTGACCGCCGGGGCCACGGCCCATGTGGTCGGCCCCGATGGCGCGCGCGACGTGGCTGTCGAGGATATTCCCGTTGCGCCTGGCAAGACTTCGCTGGGCAAGGGCGAGCTGATTGAAAGCTTCCACTTTCCGGCGCGGCCGGCGCGCTCGGGGGATGCCTATTTGCGTTTTACGCCGCGGACGGAAATGGACATCGCCGTGGTTGGCGTTGCCGTAAACTTGACCCTGGATGAAGGCGGCGTTTGCACCCAGGCGCGTGTTGCGCTTGGGGCGGTCGCACCGACAGTTCTACTGGTTAAGGAATGCGCCGATGCGATCGTCGGAACGAAACTGGACGATGCGGCGCTGGACAAGCTGGCGGCGGCGGCATCTGCTGCCTGCAAGCCGATTGATGACAAGCGCGGCACACGGGAATTCCGCATCGATATTGCAGGCGTGCTGGCGAAGCGGGTTGCGAAAATTGCATACGATCGGGCGAGGGCCAACGGATGAGCAAAAAGCTACATGTTGAATTTACCGTAAACGGTGATGAGTACGATTGTCTCACCGAGCCGCATGAAACCCTGCTCGACGCATTGCGCGACAAGTTGATGCTCACGGGCACCAAGGAAGGTTGCGCGACCGGCGATTGCGGTGCGTGCAGCGTCATGGTCGATGGGCGGTTGATCTGTTCGTGTCTGATGCTGGCCGCGGAAGCGGACGGCGCCAAGGTCGAAACCATCGAGGGCATGGCAGCGGGGGGCGAGTTGCATCCGTTGCAGCAAAAATTCCTCGACATGAATGGCCTGCAGTGCGGCATCTGCACACCCGGATTTCTGGTTGCAGCAAAGGCGTTGCTGGAACGCAATCCCAACCCGACGGAAACAGAAGTCCGTTTCTGGCTGGCCGGCAATCTTTGCCGTTGCACCGGCTATGACAAGATTATCCGCTCGGTGATGGCAGCAGCCGAAGAGATAAGAGGAGCCTGAAACAATGCATGACATTTTGGAGAAATCGGGCTTTAACCCGGATGCGAATTACAAGGTCGTTGGTACTTCGCCGGTCAAGACCGACGGATACGACAAGGTTACCGGCCGGGCAAAGTTCTCCGCCGACGCTTTCCGGCCAGGCATGTTAATTGGCAAGGTGCTGCGCAGCCCTCATCCGCACGCGATAATTCGGAGCATCGACACGTCAAAGGCTGAGAAGGCGCCCGGCGTGAAGGCGGTCATCACCCGTGACGACTTTCCCGAGAAGAAGGCAGGCACCGGTCCCGGCGATATGAGCCGCATGGTTATCGCGCGCGAGAAGGTTTATTGGGAAGGCCATCCCGTCGCAGCTGTTGCTGCTACGAGTGAGCGTGCCGCGAAGAAAGCCTTGAAGCTGATCGAAGTGGACTACCAAGTTCTGCCGCACGTGATCGACGCCAAGGATGCGATGCAGCCGGATGCGCCGATCCTGCACGATTACCTGCGCACCAAGGGGGCAACCGGACCGGATGCTGAGAAACCGACGAATGTCGTCGAGCAAAGCGTTCTCAAGCAGGGCGATATCGACAAGGGTTTTGCCGAGGCTGACGTCGTCATTGAGAAGACGTTCGACTCCAAGCCCATGCATCAGGGCTATATCGAACTGCAATCGTGCATCGGTAATTATTCCGACGACGGCATGGTTGATCTATGGTGCTGTACCCAGGCGCCATGGGTTTATCGTGACAGGTTGACGGCGATCATGGATATCGATTCTTCGAAAATCCGGGTCGAACAGTCGGAACTTGGTGGCGGCTTTGGCGGCAAGACGACATTTTATATCGAGCCGCTGTCGATAGCCTTGTCGCGCAAAGCCAAGGCGCCGGTCAAGATGACCCTGACCCGCGCTGAAGTCCTGCAAGGAACGGGGCCGGTTTCCGGCACCCATTCGAAGATGAAGGTCGGCGTCAAGAAGGACGGCACCATCGTTGCCGCGCAATCGGAACTGATATTCCAGACCGGACCCTATACCGGCTCGGCATTCGTAAATGCCCAGCAGGCCATCTGGACGCGTTACGACATTCCGAATGTCGAGACGACTTGCTACGAAGTTGTCTCCAACCGGCCGAAGGTGGCTTCGTTCCGGGCGCCTTGCGTGCCGCAAATCATCTTCGGCGCCGAGGCGATGATTACCGAGCTTGCCGAGGCGATCGGCATGGACGAACTCGACCTGCGGTTGAAGAACGCCGTCGCGAAAGGGCACACCACGATCTACGGTCAGAGGTTTGACGAGATCGGCCTGATCGAGACGATTGAGGCGGCCAAGGCATGTGACCACTACAACTCACCTGTCCCGGAAGGCCAGGCGCGCGGGGTTTCCTGCGGCTTCTGGTTCAATCGCGGCGGTGAAACAAGCGGCACGATGAACCTGGCGCCGGATGGAACCGTATCCATCATGCTGGGAACATCCGATGTTGCCGGTTCACGCCTGTCGATGGAAATGATGGCGGCGGAGGAATTCGGCATTCCGGTTGACCGAGTGCGCGCTTCCCTGGCTGATACCAATACGCTCGGGTTCAACCGCGTCACTGCCGGCAGCCGTACGACGTTTTCGTCGGGAATGGTGGTTGTGAACAACGCCCGCCAGGTCATCGGTGAATTGTGCCGGCGTGCTGCGCAAATGTGGAACGTGCCGGAGGACGGCGTGGTCTTCGAGGACGGTCTTTGCAAGCCGGCCAGTTCGAACGTCGGCGAATTCGAGCCGCTTTCGATGAAGGACATTTCCTCCAAGACGACCTATACGATGGGGCCGATCTCTGCGAGTTCGGAAATGAATGTCACTGGCGCGGGGCCCGGTTTTGCCGTTCACATCGTCGATGTCGAGGTAGACAAGGAGACCGGCTTCGTTGCGGTCAAGCGCTACACGATTGTCGAGGACGCCGGCAAGATGATCAATCCTATCCAGGTGGAAGGCCAGTTGCAGGGCGCTGCCGTTCAGGCGATCGGCTGGGCCCTCAACGAGGAGTATGTTTACGGCGAGGACGGCAAACTGCAGAATCCAGGCTTCCTGGATTACCGCATGCCGGTCGCTTCCGACGTGCCGATGATCGAGACGGTCATCGTTGAAGTGCCCAATCCGCGCCATCCTTATGGCTTGCGTGGCGTCGGTGAAGTGCCGCTGACGCCGGGACCGGCCGCTGTCGGCAACGCTATCACCCATGCTATCGGAGTACGGCCAAGGTCGCTGCCGATGTCGCCGCCGAAGCTGCAGGCCTTGATGAAGGGCGTGGGCTGAAGGCGCGCGCCATTGCATTGTTCATAGTGCATTGACCGCCTGCCCTTGTGGTAGGCGGTTGTTTTTTCAGCTGATTCTTTTGAGCAGGGGCGGCTGGTTTGCGCCGCGATCAGGGCTTTCCTGTAACGCGCAGCGGACTGCTCATATAGCCGCGCACGGTGTTGTTGAAATGCAGGACCGGCTCGCCGGTCAGTTCCAATTTATCCAGCTTGTTGGCTAGCGCGGTTAGTACGATCTCGCCTTCCAGCCGCGCCATCATCTGCCCGGCGCAGCCGTGGATGCCGGTGCCGAAAGCCAGATGGTTTGCTGCGCGCCGGGTAATGTCGAGCGTATCGGGTCGGTCCCAGTAATTTGGATCGCGGTTGGCGGATGCAACCAGCACCATGATCTTCTGTTCCTCGTCCATCTTGACGCCACAGAGCTCAACCGGCTTGCGCGTGGTGCGGTAGAAGGAGTGGAATGTGCTGTCGTAGCGCAATATCTCTTCCACTGCCTGGCGGGCCAGCGACGGTTTGTTCTTGAGGGTTTGCCATTGATCCGGATGGCGGGCCAGATTGACCAGCGCAATCGACAGGGTGAAAATTGTCGTATCAAGACCGGCTGACAACAGCGAGCGCACCAGCAATTCCGCCTCATCCTCGGTCAGATCGCCGGATTCCACACCCTGGAAAAGCCGCCGCCCGAGACCGTCTTCGGTCAATGTATCGCGTTTGCAGGCATGGGTGATCCACGGGACTACGGAACTGCTGACGCTGGCCAGGCATTCCTTGAACCGCGTATTGGCTGGCCCGAATGCGTTGAAGACCATGTCGCCGTAGGGCAGCAGGTTTTCCCGCCCGTCGGCAGGGATGCCGACAGCGTCGCAGAATGCTTTCAGCGGGAAGCGCTCGGCGAGATCTTTCGTCCCGTCGCACTGGCCCTTGGCGATCATGTCGTCCACCATCTGGTCAGCGAGCGCTTCAAAGGTTTGCCGGAAGGCGCGAATGGCGGCCGGGTTCATGACGCGCATCATTTGTTTGCGCGTGCGGTCGTGCTCGGGCCGGTCGGTTTCCAGCAGCAGGCTCGGCGTGCGCCAGGGTTTGCTGGTGTGGAAATTGGTCAGACCCGCGCCGGCGCTGGAGCCATAGGTGGCGTCATCGGTAAGGATGTCGCGGATTGGCTCGTAGTGGCACACGGCATAGGCGCCGTAGCGGCGCAGCCACACTACCGGGCCCAATTCTCGCAGGCGCCGGTAGTGATCGTAGGGGTCGGTCAAAACCTCTGCGGCGTATGGATCGAACGAACTAGCCGGCGCACCGGGATCGGGTGGCGGCAGGTTAGCGAGGCCGTTCTCGATCAGCTCCTGCACGTCGTCTTGCGCCAGCACGCTCATGGCAATTCTCCGGTCCCGATCAACGCGCAACCATAACGGGTTATGCAGCCAGGTGACAAACAGTCGGCCTCAGGCTGCGGTACCCCACACTTCTTCGGCCGTTTGAACGACCAGTTCCAGCTTGCGGCGCTGGTCATCGAAGGTAATGGCGTTGCCGACCTCGGTTGAGGCAAAGCCGCATTGGGTCGACAGGCACAGCTGTTCCAGCGGCGCGAACTTCGAGGCTTCATCGATCCGGCGCTTGAGATCGTCCTTCGCTTCCATCTCGGGAAATTTCGAACTTACGAGGCCGAGGATAACGCGCTTGTCGCCCTTGGGCAGAAAGCGTAGCGGATCGAAACCGCCGGCGCGGTCGGTGTCGAATTCGAGGAAATAGCCGTCGATATCGGCCTTGTTGAACAGCGCTTCGGCTACCGGTTCGTAACCGCCCGAACCAACCCAGGCGCTGGCACTATTGCCGCGGCATACGTGCATGCACACTGTCATGCCGGAAGGGCGGTTGGCGGTGCATTTCGACAACAGCTCGGCATAGAGAGGCGTCAGCGCATCCGGATCCTCGCCGATAATGGTGCGCACTTCCTCGCGCAACTCCCTGTCGCAGAGGTAGGCGAAATTGGTATCGTCGATTTGCAGATAGCTGCAGCCTTCCTTCGCAACGGCGTGCATTTCTTCGGAATAGATCCGCGCGAGATCGTCGAAATATTCTTCCATCGTCGGGTAGGCTTTTTCGTCGACACCTGCGCGGCCGGAGCGGAAGTGCAGCATGGTCGGCGAGGGAATGGTCAGTTTGGGCGTGACGTCATCGGAACATTGCGACTTCAGGTAGCGGAAGTGATCGGTGAAAATACCTTCTTCCGGCAGGCTGAGCTTGCCTTCGACGTAAAACCCGGGTGGCTGAGCCCGGCGCTCGCCGTCCTTGGTCTGGAAGCGCAGGGTAAATTGCGAGGGGCGCGTGACGACATTGCCGATCGCGGTCAGAAAATCGCCGGACCAGCTGGTGCGGCGCAGCTCGCCGTCAGTGGCAGAGGACAGCCCGGCATCCTTTTGCAGGCGCACTACGTCCTTGATCGCTTCATCTTCCAGGCCGGTCAGCTCGTCGCGGCTGATCTTGCCTTCACGGAAGCTGTTGCGAGCGTCTTTCAGATTGTCGGGACGCAGGAAGGAACCGACATGGTCGGCGCGAAAGGGCGGTTTGGCTGCTGCGGGCACGGGCGTTTCCTGTCAGGTTGGAGTATCGGGCGTTTGACCGGCATTGATAATGGCCGCCGCATTCAGGCGCAATAGCCAGACGGCATTGCAGCAATGCGCTAGCTGGCGACAGCGGCAAGCCCGCCCGCCTCTGGGACAGGGCCCACCCTGGATTTGGTTCAGAACGGTTTCGACAGGTTGCCGGAGAGCGCCCAGCGGCGATGCCGCTGGTCCGCCGGGCGGTCAGAGAGCAAAGCTGACGGGACTACTACGCTGCCGTGGTCTTTAGTTCCGCTGGATTATAATTGAGAACAGGGGCCAGCCAGCGCTCGGTTTCCTCGACGCTCATGCCCTTGCGGGCTGCATAATCCTCGACCTGGTCGCGTTCGATGCGGGCGACGCCGAAATATTGCGCCTGTGGGTGTGAGAAATACAGGCCGGCAACGGATGAGCCGGGCCACATGGCGAAACTTTCCGTCAGTCTTACCCCAGTGCGCCGCTCGGCCCGCAACAGCTCAAACAGGACCTGCTTTTCAGTATGGTCGGGTTGCGCGGGATAACCTGGTGCGGGACGAATGCCAATGTAGCGCTCGGCAATAAGGTCTTCCCTCGACAGTTTTTCGTCCGCGGCATAGCCCCAGAACTCGCGCCGCACCCGTTCGTGCATGCGTTCAGCGAAAGCTTCGGCGATGCGATCGGCGAGGGCCTTGACCAGGATTGACCGGTAGTCGTCATTGTCGCGGGCGAAACGTTCGGCAATGCGTTCTTCCTCGGCGCCCGCAGTGACGACGAAGCCGCCAATATAGTCCTTCTTGCCGGAATCGACAGACGCGACGAAGTCAGCCAACGCCAAATTGGGTTTGCCGCCGGAGCGGGCCAATTGCTGGCGCAACGTGTGCAGCGTCGCCAGCTCGGCGGTGCGTGATTCACCGGTGTACAGCTTGATGTCGTCGTCGGATGCGGCAGCGGGCCAAAAGCCGATGACGGCCTTGGGGTTGAACCACTGGCCATCGATGATTTCGTCCAGCATGCGCCGTGCGTCATCGTACAACTGGCGTGCCGCCTCACCCTGCTTCTCGTCTTGCAGAATGCCGGGAAACCGGCCGCGCAATTCCCATGTCTGAAAGAATGGCGTCCAGTCGATATAGTCGGCCAGTTCAGCAAGATCATAGGTTGAGAAAGTGCGGTCGCCGGTGAAAGTCGGCTTGACCGGCTCGTAAGCTTCCCAGTCCGGCCGGAAGGCATTCGCCCGCGCCTTGGCGAGCGGCAGGCGTTGCTTGCGTGCCTCGGCGTTGGCATGGGCTTCGGCGACTTTCCTGTACTCGGCTCGGGTCGTCTTGATAAATTCGGCCCCTGCATCCTTCGACAGCAATGTGGAGGCGACGCCGACAGCGCGGCTCGCGTCGGTCACGTAGACAGCCTGGTTGCGCGTGTAATTGGGATGAATTTTGACGGCGGTATGGACGCGGCTGGTCGTTGCGCCACCGATCAACAGCGGGATGTTAAACTCTTCCCGTTCCATTTCGGAGGCGAGGAAACACATTTCGTCCAGTGACGGGGTAATGAGGCCGGACAGGCCGATGATATCAACATTTTCCTTGCGCGCAGTTTCGAGGATTTTTTGTGCCGGCACCATGACACCCAGATCGATGACGTCGAAATTATTGCACTGAAGCACAACACCCACGATGTTCTTGCCGATATCGTGGACGTCGCCCTTGACGGTGGCGAGCAATACCTTGCCGGCGCTCTTGTGTCCGCCGTCGCCATTCTCGTTTTTCTCCTGTTCCATGTACGGCATCAGCCAGGCGACGGCCTGCTTCATGACGCGCGCCGATTTGACGACCTGCGGCAGAAACATCTTGCCGGAGCCGAACAGGTCGCCGACCACATTCATGCCGTCCATGAGCGGACCTTCGATCACGTCGAGCGGACGCCGGGAAGCAAGTCTCGCCTCCTCAGTATCGGCATCGATGAATTCGGTAATCCCGTTGACGAGAGCATATTCCAGCCGCGCTGCGACGTCGGCTTCGCGCCAGGACAAATCGCGTTCCTGCATGGTGGCGCCTGTCCCACGATACTTCTCCGCCAGCTCAAGCAACCGGTCGGTGGCGTTTTCGTTGCGGTTGAGAACGACGTCTTCGCAGGCTTCGCGCAATTCCGGATCGATATCGGCATAGACTGCCAGCTGCCCGGCGTTGACGATGCCCATATCCATGCCTGCCGCGATGGCATGATAGAGAAACACCGAATGCATTGCTTCGCGCACCGGTTCATTGCCGCGAAACGAAAACGACAGGTTCGATACGCCGCCTGAGACATGGACGTGCGGAAGCGTGCGGCGAATCTCACGCGCGGCTTCGATGAAGGCGATGCCGTAGCCGTTGTGTTCCTCAATACCGGTCGCAACGGCGAAAACGTTCGGATCAAAGATAATGTCTTCGGGTGGAAAACCTGCACGTTCGGTCAGCAATGTGTAGGCGCGTGTGCAAATCCCGACCTTGCGTTCGTAACTATCGGCCTGGCCTTGCTCATCGAAGGCCATGACCACGACCGCGGCGCCATAAAGCCGTACGATCTTTGCCTGTTCAAGAAATTTTTCCTCGCCCTCCTTGAGGGAGATCGAATTGACGATCGCCTTGCCCTGGATGCATTTCAGGCCAGCTTCGATAACCTCGAACTTGGAGGAATCGACCATGATGGGGACACGGGCGATGTCGGGTTCTGCTGCGATCAGGTTGCAGAACGTTCGCGTCGCCTCGGTGGAATCGAGCAGGCCTTCGTCCATGTTGATGTCGATGATCTGGGCGCCGTTGGCGACTTGATCGCGCGCAACATCGAGGGCGGCGGCATAGTCGCCGTTCGTGATCAGCTTGCGAAAGCGTGCCGAGCCGGTGACATTGGTTCTTTCGCCGACATTGACGAAGTTGATATCGTCACTAAGTACAAACGGATCAAGGCCCGACAGGCGTAGCCTGCGGTCGATACGCGGAATTTCGCGCGGCGCAATGCCCTGCAGTTTTTCAGCCATGGCGCGGATGTGATCGGGTGTTGTTCCACAGCAACCGCCGATTATATTGACCAGGCCGGCTTGCGCGAATTCCGCCAGCATTTCAGCCATGTATTCGGGGCTTTCGTCGTAGAGTCCGAATTCGTTCGGCAATCCGGCATTTGGATAGGCGCAGACCAGCGTATCCGCGAACCTGGAAAGTTCAGCGACATGGGCGCGCAGTTCCTTGGCGCCAAGGGCGCAATTGAGGCCGATCGACAGCGGATTAGTGTGGCGCAGCGCGTTCCAGAATGCTTCCGGCGTCTGGCCGGACAGCGTGCGGCCCGACAGATCGGTAATCGTACCGGACATCATCACCGGGATTTCGCGGCCGGTTTTTTCGAACGCGTCGCAAATTCCAGCGTAGGCGGCCTTGGCGTTCAACGTATCGAAAATCGTTTCGACGAGCAGCAGGTCTGCGCCGCCGGCAATGAGGTTTTCCGCTGCCTCGGCATAATTGCTGCGCAATTCATCAAATGTGACGGCGCGGAAACCCGGGTCGCTCACATCGGGTGAGATGGACGCGGTCCGGTTTGTCGGACCCATGGCGCCGGCAACGAATCGGCGTTTGCCGTCATGCCTTTCGGCGCGGTCGGCCGCCTCGCGGGCAAGGCGTGCGCCTTCGCGATTGAGCTCGGCTACAAAATTTTCGCAGGCGTAGTCCGCCTGCGCGATGCGCGTGGAGGAAAACGTATTGGTGCAGCAAATGTCCGCGCCGGCGGTGAAATATTGATAGTGCAGGGCGCGGATGGCGTCCGGTTGGGAAAAGATCAGTATGTCGTTGTTGCCGCGCAGATCGTGGGTATGACCGGCGAAACGTTTACCGCGGAAATCGGCCTCGCTGAATTCGCGTTCCTGGATCATCGTGCCCATTGCGCCGTCGATGATGAGAATCCTATCGGCCGCCGCAGTTTCGATTTCGGTGCGTATCTTCTCGCCGCTTGCGAGCGGCGCCTGGGCTGTGAACGGGATAGGCCGGGGCGCCGCCGCTTCGCGTTGAAGTCCCGGGCGCAAACCAAGCAGGTGGCAGATCGCCAAAACAAGGTCAGCCTTGTTCATAGTGTAAAAGTGAAAATTTTCCACGCCATTGTCGACGAGGCCAAGGACCTGCTCGGCCGCGACAGCCGCAGCGACGAGGCGGCGGGTTGCGGGATCGTCGTCCAGGCCTTCGAAACGGTCGGCGAGCCATTGCGGCATGCTGGCGCCGGTGCGCGTGGCGAATGCCGATATCTGCTTGAAGTTCTGAACCGGCACGATGCCCGGGATGACGGGGATCTCAATGCCCCTTGCCCGCACGCGCTCCAGATAGCGCAGGTAGTGGTCGTTGTCGAAAAAGAACTGCGTAATTGCGCGCGATGCGCCCGCGTCCACCTTGGCTTTCAAGACGTCAATGTCCTGGTCCAGGTTTCGGCTTTCGGGGTGTACTTCCGGATAGGCGGAAACACTGACTTCAAAATCGCCGATCCGCCTGATACCTTCGACTAGCTCGGTTGACGTTGCATAGCCATCGGGATGGGCGCGGAATTCGGAGCCGACGCCCTCGGGCGGGTCGCCGCGCAGGGCAACAATGTGGCGAACGTCGGCGTCCCAATAGCGGCGCACCACGTCGTCGACTTCGGCACGGGAGGCCCCAACGCAGGTTAGATGCGCGGCTGGAACCAGAGAGGTTTCCTTGATGATGCGAGCGACAGTGTTGTGCGTGCGTTCACGGGTTGAACCGCCTGCGCCATAGGTGACGGAAACAAAATCCGGACCGACAGGCGCCAGGGTCTCTATCGCCTGCCACAGCGCTGTTTCCATTTCCGCGGATTTTGGCGGGAAGAACTCGAATGAAACGCCGATGTCATTGTCTGGCCGACGCGACAGGCGGCCGTTGGTACTGGACATACTTGTCTCCAACGGGAGTGGATTTGTTTACGGATCTCAGACTATTGTTGCGCCGGTTCCCTGCAAGTCATCGCTGACGATGCGCGGATCGCGGCCGACCCAGATCGAAACCGTGAGCTGATTCTGAATATCGTTCCCGGGAACGAGGTTCGTGTGCTCACGCATTTCGAGGCCGGCCTCACGGAACGCCAGCGCCATGTCTTCCGCGGCAAACCCGAGGCGCCGGTGCTGGTGCATTTCGCGCAGGCTTTCGTTCGTGTGTGGGGCGAAATCCACCACGATCATGCGGCCTCCCGGCCGCAGACACCGCGCCGCTTCGCGAAGCGCACGGGGCGGGTCCTCAAGGTAGTGCAACACCATGTGGAGAACGACGAGGTCAAAGGCGTTGGCGTCGACTGGCAATGCGTACAGATCACCCTGGCGCAATTGCACGTTACGCAATCCGGCGCGCTCGATAGCCGTACGCGCAATATTCAGCATGGCGTGGCTCTGGTCGACCCCAACCGCGCGATCGGTCATGGGCGCGATCAGTTCGAGTATACGGCCGGTGCCCGTACCGAGGTCGAGCACGGTTTGCAACGGTCCATCGCCGACAATGTCGAGGATGGCTTTTTCGACCTGCTCGGCCGGTACGTGGAGAGAGCGCAGCCGGTTCCAGTCCTCGGCCATGGCGGAAAAATATTCACTGGCCCGTGTTGCCCGCGCCCGCCGCACCTCGACGAGGCGGGAACGGTCGGCGCCAGTTAGCGGGTCATTCGGGTCGATACGCTGGACAATATTGCGTGCAATGGCGGCCTCAGGGCCGCGGTGGGCAATATGAAAAAAAGCCCAGGCGCCTTCGCGATGTCTTTCGATCATGCCCGCTTCGACAAGTAATCGCAGATGGCGCGAAACCCGGGGTTGGGACTGGCCCAGTATGGTCACCAGATCGGTCACCGTCAGCTCTGCCTCGGCCAGCAGCACCAGGATGCGCAATCGCGTGATTTCACCTGCGGCCTGCAGCGCATCAAGGACATTGGCGAGGGAGGCTTGAAGATTTTCAGGCTTGAGGCTGTTTAAGTCACTCATATACGCAGGATTCCAAAAAACCGGCGGCACAACCAGGGTCGCGGAAGCAGGTTTGTGCAATTAGATATAAACATATCCTTATACAGTTTTTGAAAATACATCAAGTGGGCAGGGGCCGTGCGCTTGCGATTTGTAGGATGCTGCCCATTTCGAGATCGCTGCGCCCTGGACGCTGGAATTGAAGCGGGGCGTCTTGCTCGTGGCTTTGGGCCTTGCAGGCTCGGTGGTTCTAAACGCTTCCTTAATATTAACGAGTCCTAATGCGTCGTGGTGCGGGCCTGTCCCGTTTCGATTCAACTCCTTGATTGACGCCCATAATATCCCATGCTATCCCAAATCAATACAGAATGCTTCGCGCATGAACGGGATGTGGCGCTTTCGGGCTTGCCAGGGCCAGGAAGCGCAGCGGCAAGTTGCCGGGACGCAGGGCTCCCTGTCGTTGATTGGGTTCCTGGCAGGCGTTTCTGTAACCGCAGTGGCAATCGCGTAAGGGTGGCGGCCTGGCCTGGTCCGGAAAGCCACGGGCTGGGTGAGCGTGCTGGACCGGTTTGTTTCCAATTTTACCAACCGTCTGGATGCAAAAGGACGGGTTTCCATACCGGCGCCATTTCGGGCGGTGCTGGGACTGGACGGATTCGACGGTCTTTATGTTCACCCCTCGCTGAATGCTCAGGCCCTCGATTGCGGTGGCAATGCGCTGATGCGGGAAATAGATGGCATGCTTGGCCGTTTCGTGACGTACACCGAGGAGCACGACATCTATTCCACCGCGTTGCTGGGCACGAGCGAAGTTCTCAAGGTCGATCCGGAAGGCCGGGTGATCTTGACGGAAAGTTTGAAGGTTTTTGCCGGTATCGACCGGGAGGTGACCTTCGTGGGGCATGGACACAAGTTTCAGATCTGGGAGCCGGGCCGGTTCCAGACGCACCTGGTAGAGGCCAGAAACCAGTTGCGGGAGTTGCGCCAGCAGCTCGGAGCCCGGCGCGCGGGCGAGGAAACCGGTCAGCGGGCCGGGCGGAACGATCCTCAGCCTCGAGGAGTACGGGAATGACGCAGGGTGGTGGCGGATCTTCAGATGTCGCCACAGGCGGACCTGCCCCGCATATTCCGGTACTTCTCGAGGCGGCGCTCGCCGCGCTGGCTCCGCACGACAACCAGCTATTTATCGACGGTACTTTTGGCGCGGGCGGTTATTCCCGGGCGCTGCTGAATGCCGGCGCCCGGCATGTTCTGGCGATCGACCGCGATCCCGCCGCGATCCGCGACGGCCAGGAACAGGTGCGAGCTAGCGGCGGCAGGTTGACATTGGCGCAAGGGGTTTTCGGCGATCTGGACAATCTGGCCAGGGTGCTGGGCTTTGCGCCGGTGGATGGGGTTGTGCTGGATGTCGGCGTTTCCTCGATGCAACTCGATCAGGCGGAACGCGGTTTTTCCTTTCGCCAAGACGGTCCGCTCGATATGCGCATGAGCGGAAATGGCCGCAGCGCGGCGGATATTGTCAATGAGGCGAGCGCGGGCGAACTGGCCGACATCATTTTTCGCTATGGCGAGGAACGGGCTTCGCGGCGCATCGCCCGGGCGATTGTCGCCGATCGCGACAAGGCCCCGTTCCAGACGACGTTGCAACTGGCCGGGATGATCGCGCGTATCATGCCGCATAAACAAGGTGACATTCATCCGGCGACGCGGACGTTTCAGGCGTTGCGCATTGCTGTCAATGACGAACTTGGCGAACTGACCAGGGGGCTGGAAGCTGCCGAACGTGTTCTGGCCCCGGGCGGCCGGCTCGCCGTGGTCAGTTTTCATTCGCTCGAGGACAGGATCGTCAAACAGTTTCTGGCGCAGCGATCAGGACGCGGCAGGGCCAGATCGCGCCTGCTGCCGGGCGAGATCGCGCCGCCGGAACCGGCGTTTGAATTGAGCGGCCGCCAGCCCGTCACCGCAAGTGCCGCTGAACTGGCGGCGAACCCGCGTGCGCGCTCAGCGCGTTTGCGCTATGCGGTGCGTACCAGCGCTCTCGCAACGCCGTCCCAGCCCGGGGAGGGACGCTGATGCGCACCCGGTATCTCAACGCCGTCGCGGTCTTTGCCCTGCTTGGTTCGGCAGCCTACGCGTATCTGATCAAATACGAGACGATTCTCTACTCGGCAAAAATTCAAAAGCTCGAAAACGAGATTCAAAAGCAACGCGATGAGATCGGCATGTTGCGCGCCGAGTGGGCGCATCTCAGCCGGCCGGTTCGGGTTCAGGCGCTTGCCGACCGGCATTTGAAGCTGCAGCAGTTGAAACTCGACCAGATCGTATCCTTCAAGGACATTCCCGAACGCCCGCCTAAGACCGATTCCATCGGCCGTAAACTGAAGCTGCTCGGTCTGGCGGTTCCAACCAAGACGCCGGGCAATTCATCGGCCCGGTCCGCGACAACGCCGTCATCGGCCAGTAAGCGGAACAGGCGATGACAAAAGACTTGCCGCGTCCGGGTGAAACAATGCCACCGCCGCTGCAATTGCCGCTGGAATTGAGCGGCGCAGAACCGGCGCAAGCCGACGTGGCCGGTTCGACACAGGCAGGCGGCGCCGGCGGCCCGGAAAAGCATTTGCAATCGCCGTTGATGCGCTTGATGCATTGGCTGCAGCGTTTGCTGGCGGACCTGATGAGTACAAAGATCGGCAAGAGCGGCGTGCGTATCAAGCTGGTCGCGCTTGGCTTTGCTGCGCTTTACCTGATCATCGCGGGGAAGCTGGTTTATCTCGGAGCCAAGCCAAATCCGGAAACAACGCGTCGCCAGGCGGCGGAAGCAACGTCGCGCGCGCGGCCGGACATTCTGGACCGGCGCGGCATGGTGTTGGCTACAGATATCAAGATGGCGTCGGTTTTTGCCGAACCAAGACGCATCGGCGACAAGGACGAGGCGATCGAGAAATTGTTGATCGCCCTGCCGGAGCTCGATGCGGGACGCCTGCGCCGCAAGATTCGTTCGCGCCGCGGTTTCGTTTGGATCAAGCGCGGTGTGACGCCGGCCGAACGCAAGGCGGTGTTCAATCTTGGTTTGCCGGGCATCGGCTTCCTGCCGGAGTACAAGCGCGTTTATCCGAACGGGCGCATCGGTGCGCACGTGCTGGGCGCCACGAACACCGACAATATCGGCATTGCCGGCCTGGAAAAATATATCGATACGCTGGGACTTGGCGATCTGACCGGCGCAGGATTCCGAGTGTCCCACGCGAATCTGAAGCCCATCACGGTCTCGCTGGATGTGCGGGCGACCCATGCGGTTCGTGATGAACTCCTGAAGGGTCTGATCAAGTTCAAGGCCAAGGCTGCAGCCGCCGCGATCATGGACGTGCACACGGGAGAAATAATCGCACTAGCTTCGCTGCCTGATTTTGACCCCAATAATCCGGTTGATGCTCTCAAGCCGGCAAACATCAATCGCCTGTCAGTTGGCGTGTATGAAATGGGCTCGACCTTCAAGGCGCTGACGGTGGCAATGGCGCTCGATGCCGGCGCGGTGCGATTGAACTCGGTGGTCGATGCGCGTCATCCGTTGCGTTACGGGCGCTTCAAAATACGCGATTTTCACGCCCAGGCACGGGCGTTGAAGGTAACGGAAGTTTTTACCTACTCGTCGAATATAGGTACTGCAAAACTGGCTATGAAGCTCGGCGTCAAACATCACCAGGACTTTTTGCGCAAACTGGGACAGCTTGAGAGGATGCGCACGGAGCTTCCCGAGAGCGCCCGCCCGATCGTGCCGCGGCGCTGGGGCGAATTGAACACGATGACAATTGCATTCGGACATGGTCTTGCCGTTGCTCCGTTGCAATCGATGATGGCGGTCGGTGCGCTTGTCAACGGCGGCAAGCTGGTCAAGCCGACCTTCCTTTATCGTGAACCGGGGACGCCAGCACCGGAGACGCTGCAGGTCATCAAGCCGAAAACCAGCGAACAATTGCGATACATCATGCGGCTGAACGCGGAAGTCGGATCGGCGCGCAAGATAGATGTGAAAGGTTATTTTGCCGGTGGCAAGACCGGCACCGCGAACAAGGTCATCAATGGCCGGTATGCAAAAGATGTCGTGTTCAACACGTTCACCGCCATCGCGCCGTCAGACAAGCCCAGATACCTGTTCCTGACAATCTATGACGAGCCGAAGGGAATTCCCGAAACGCATGGATACCGGACTGCGGCGTGGAACGCCGGGTACGTTACCGGGAAGATAATCGAGCGGGTGTCTCCCATTCTCGGTTTGCCGCCTGCCAAGGCAAACCCCGGGATGCCCTTTCCCGTTGTTGCGCGCAACGGCATGGGTCTGCCCAGCAACGGAAGGAAGTGGCGTTGAGCAGACCGCCGATGCGTCTTTCCGAATTTTTCGGCGCGGAACTATTGTCAGCGCAATCACATGAGAACGCCGGTGACGTTGTTGTGCGCGGATTGGCTGCTGACAGCCGCAACGTGTCCGCCGGTCACATGTTTTTCGCCATTCCGGGGACGAAGGCGGATGGGCTGATCTTCGCGCCGCAGGCGATCGCGGCAGGTGCGACGGTGATCGTCTGTGAACGGCTTCCCGAGATGTGCGATGCGCGCGCTATATGGGTCCAGGTCGCGGATGCGCGCGCCGAATTGTCGAGAGCCGCCGCCCGCTTCCACCCGCGCCAGCCGCAGACGATCGTTGCGGTAACCGGTACGAGCGGCAAAACCTCGGTTGCTGCGTTCGTGCGGCAAATCTGGCTGCAACTTGGTTATCAGGCAGCGGCGCTCGGGACGACCGGTCTTGTGTCGCCAGGCGGCGCGGTCTACGGATCGCTTACGACGCCCGATCCTGTTTCGCTCCACCAGATGCTTGATCGCGTTGCGCATGACGGGGTCACCCATTTGGCCATGGAAGCTTCCTCGCATGGTCTGGACCAGCGCCGGCTCGACGGTGTGCGTCTGCAGGCGGCGGGGTTTACAAACCTGTCGCGGGATCATCTCGACTACCATCCGGATCTGGACGCTTACCTGGCTGCGAAATTGCGGCTGTTCAAGGTTCTGCTCCAGCCGGGGCAAGACGCCGTGGTCAACGCCGATTGCGACGTCGCCGGCAAGGTGATGGCGGTCTGCGAGGATCGCGGGTTGAAGCTTCTGACCTGCGGCAAGTCCGGCGACCTTCGGTTATTGTCGAGCGATTCCGGCCAGCATGATGCGCGGATTTCGGTTTCCTTCAGGGGCAGTCAATGGGATGTGCGCCTGCCCCTGGCCGGCGAATTCATGGCGTCCAATGCCCTGGTCGCGGCAGGCCTTTGTATCGCCAGCGGAGCCGAACCGGATGCGGTCATGGCAGCGCTGGAACATTTGCAGGGTGCACCCGGGCGGCTGGAAAGAGTTGGCGAATGTCATGGCGCGCCGGTTTTCATTGATTATGCGCACAAGCCCGACGCACTGGAAAAAGTGCTGCAGGCCCTGCGCCCACTGACCAAGGGCCGGCTGATTACCGTGTTCGGCTGCGGCGGCGACCGGGATCAGGGCAAGCGTCCAATTATGGGCGCAATTGCAGCGGACAACGCAGATGTCGTCCTGGTGACCGATGACAATCCGCGGTCGGAAGATGCGGCGCGGATCCGCAGTGAAATCCTGGCTGCTTGTCCCGGCGCTATTGAAATAGGAGATCGTGAAAGCGCCATTGCCGAGGCAGTGGCGATGTTGCGGGAAGGCGATGTTCTTGTCGTCGCAGGCAAGGGGCACGAAACGGGGCAGATAATTGGAGACACGGTGCTGCCATTTTCAGATCATGAAAGCGTAGCGCGAGCATTGGCGAGGTGCGCGCCATGAGCAATAGTCAATTGTGGAGCGGGCTGTCGCTGATCAACCACCTTCAGGCCAGGCTTTCCGGCCAGTTGCCAGGTGGCGTCAACGGCGTATCCATCGATACCCGCACGTTGCAGCCCGGCGACCTGTTTTTCGCGATCAGGGGCGATATCAGCGACGGGCACGATTATGTGGCGGCGGCGTTCGAGGCCGGCGCGGCAGCAGCCGTGATCGATGAAGCGCATGCGGATCAATTGCGCGGTCACGGCGCGTTTTATGTCGTACGCGACGTGCTTAGCGCGATGGAAAGTCTCGGTCGCGCGGCGCGCGCGCGCTCCGGCGCCCATATCATCGCCGTTACCGGGTCGGCCGGCAAGACCAGCACGAAAGAGGCGTTGAAAGTTGTCCTGTCGAAAGCCGGGCCAACCCATGTTTCCGCTGCTTCCTACAACAATCATTGGGGCGTCCCGTTGACCCTGGCGCGCATGCCGGTTTCAGCGCGCTATGGCGTATTTGAAATCGGTATGAATCACCCGGGCGAGATCACGCCGCTGACGGCGATGGTGCGTCCCGATGTGGCGATCATTACAACGATTGCGCCCGTCCATCTTGCCGCGTTTAGTTCGGTCGACGAAATTGCCGACGCCAAGGCTGAAATATTCTCGGGGCTCGAACCGCATGGTGTGGCGATCATCAATCGCGATGTGCCGCAATTTGAAACCATGCGCGCCATTGCGAAACACTCCAACGCCAGCGAATTTCTCAGTTTCGGCGAAAGTGAGAACGCCGGCGCGCGCCTGTTGAACTACAGCGAAGAGGACGGGCATGCGATCGTCGAGGCATCGATCATGGAATCGCACGTGCGGTACCGGATAGGAGCGCCGGGGCGGCACATGGCCCTCAATTCGCTTGCCGTGCTGCTGGCGGCACGCGCCGTTGGGTTGTCCGTTTCCGAGGCGGCCCAGTCGCTGGCCGATTTCCGCCCTCCCGACGGCCGCGGATCGCGTATCAGCGTGCCGGTCGATGACGGCTCGTTCACGATAATCGATGAAAGTTACAATGCGAATCCCGCCTCCATGCAGGCTGCGATGTCGCTGCTTGGCGCGGCGGAGTTGAACGGGGATGGCCGCCGGATCGCGGTGCTCGGCGATATGCTGGAATTGGGCGCGGATGAAGTTGCACTGCACGCAGGTCTGGCCGATTCGGTACAGGGGGCCGGATGCGATCTGGTTTTCGCCGCCGGGCCGTTGATGAAACATCTCTACAATGCATTGCCAAGGGACATGCAGGGCTGCTGGTCGGAAACGTCCGCGGGTCTTCGCGCGGCGCTGGTGGACGAGATACATGCCGGCGATGTGGTCATGATCAAGGGATCGAACGGCAGCCGGATGGGTCCGCTTGTCGAGGCCCTGAAGGAAAAGAGCGCGCTGGTGGAAGCGTAACACTATCCCGCCACCGGCGCGTTATCCCGGCAATGTTGCGCTGAATATCCCTGCCGTGGTTGCGGTTGGTGGCGGGAATAGAATAACAAGAAGTATGAATCGGCCCCGGGGGCCGGGCCGCAACTCAGGAACGGGTCTCGAATGCTGGCTTTTCTAGCGGATTATTCCACGGTAGTCAGTCCGCTCAATATTTTTCGCTACATCACCTTTCGGACCGGGGGGGCAACGGCAACGGCGTTGCTGTTCGTGTTTCTGTTCGGTCCGATGATCATTTCGGCGCTGCGGATAAAGCAGGGCAAGGGTCAACCGATCCGTGAGGATGGTCCCGAGGGGCACCTGCTGACCAAGGTCGGAACGCCGACAATGGGCGGACTGATGATCCTGTCCGGGATATTGGTCTCGACCTTGTTGTGGGGCAAGCTGACCAACATCTATGTATGGATCCTGATCCTGGTATTGCTCGGATTTGGCGCGATCGGCCTCTACGACGACTATCTGAAAGTCACTCGCCAGAGCCACCACGGCTTTTCCGGCAAGATGCGATTGCTGCTCGAAGCGATCATTGCCGGCGCCGCCTGCGCCGCGATGCTGTATCTCGGTTCGCCGAAATCATCAGGCTTGGCGATTCCGATGGTCGGTGGCTTCGTCCTGGACATGGGTATTTTTTTCCTGTTCTTCGGCGCGTTTGTCATTGTCGGTGCAGGAAACGCGGTCAATCTTACCGACGGGCTGGACGGGCTTGCAATCGTGCCGGTGATGATTGCCGTTGCAACGTTTGGGGTAATCGCGTGGCTTGCCGGTAACGCCATTTTCTCCAATTATCTCGGCATCAATTTCATTCCCGGTACAGGCGAGATCATGGTCGTTTGTGGCGCGATGATTGGCGCGGGCCTCGGCTTTTTGTGGTTCAATGCACCGCCTGCGCAGATATTTATGGGCGATACCGGTTCGTTGGCACTGGGCGGGATGCTGGGGACGATCGCCGTTGCAGTAAAACACGAGATCGTGCTGATTATCGTTGGCGGTCTGTTCGTGATGGAGGCGCTTTCGGTTATCGTGCAGGTCGTTTCATTCAAATTGACGGGCCGTCGTGTTTTCCGCATGGCGCCGTTCCACCACCACTTGGAAAAGATGGGCTGGCAGGAACCGCAAATCGTTATCCGGTTGTGGATCATTGCATTTGTTCTGGCGATGATTGGACTTGCGACACTGAAGGTACGTTGAGATGACGCCAGTAACCTGCATGGCAGGCAGGCGGGTCGCGCTGTTCGGCCTGGGCGGATCGGGGCT
Organism: uncultured Beijerinckia sp.; assembly: GCA_964615275.1. Classification (GTDB taxonomy): domain Bacteria; phylum Pseudomonadota; class Alphaproteobacteria; order Rhizobiales; family Beijerinckiaceae; genus Terripilifer. Next base: position 30,437 of record CAZTMN010000003.1, read on the forward strand.
CGCAACGGCCGCGGCCCTGCTAGCTGGCGGGGCGCAGGTTGACGTGTGGGACGACAACGTCAGGGCTCGCGAACAGGCTGCGGCGACTGGGCTGCATGTCTACGATCTGGTGTCAGCTGAATGGAGAACCTATGACGCGCTGGTGCTGGCGCCTGGCGTTCCGTTGACGCATCCGGCGCCGCATTGGACGGTAACCCGGGCGCGTGCCGCTGGCGTTGAAGTGATCGGCGATATCGAATTGTTTTGCCGCGAGCGTGATGTTCTTGCGCCGGATTCCCCGTTCATCGCGATAACCGGAACCAACGGCAAGTCGACGACGACCGCGCTGATTGCCCACATACTCAAGCAGGCAGGCGCAGACGTGCAGCTTGGCGGCAATATCGGGACCCCGATCCTGGCGCTGGAGCCGCCGGCGGACAACCGCTTTCACGTGATCGAAGTCAGCTCCTTCCAGATTGACCTGTCGCTTACGCTCAATCCCAGTGTCGGCATCATGCTCAACCTGTCGCCGGATCATATCGATCGTCATGGTTCGGTGGAGCGTTATGCGGCGGTCAAGGAACGCCTCGTCCAGCAGGCGCAGATCGCGATAGTCGGCGTTGACGATCGGATGACCTGGGAAATCGGCGAGTGCCGGCTGGAGGAAAATCGCGACCTGAACGACCGGCCGACAATCGCGATTTCCGGCATCAGGGAGTTGAAACGCGGGGTTTTTGCCCGCAATGGCCAGATTGTTTCGACGCTATTGGATGGCGGGGAACGGGTTTTGTGCGATCTGGCGGGTGTGAACTCGCTGCGCGGGGCGCACAATGCGCAGAATGCGGCGGCGGCGGCGGCCTGCGTCGATTTGTGGACGTTTGAAGACGGGGTGATCAACAAGGGCGTGCTTACGTTTTCCGGCCTGCCGCACAGGCTCGAAGAGGTCGGCCGCGCCGGGCAAGTCCTGTTCATCAATGATTCAAAGGCGACAAACGCCGATGCCGCGGCACGGGCGCTGTCTTCGTTCAGTGCGATCTACTGGATTGCGGGCGGGCGGGCCAAGGAGGGTGGCGCGGAGAGCCTGGTTCCGCTGATGGACAATGTCCGCAAGGCTTACCTGATCGGTGAGGCCGCGGATGACTTCACGGCCACGCTGGAGGGGGCCACCGAAACCCAAATATGCGGTACGCTCGAACGGGCAGTCGAGGAAGCTTTTCGGGCAGCCCGCGAGGACGATGCGGCAGAAGTTGCGGTCCTGTTGTCACCGGCTTGCGCTTCCTACGATCAGTTTACCAATTATGAATCCCGTGGCGATAAATTCAGATCGCTGGCGCGTTCCTTGCCAGGCGTTGATTCTGTTGGACCTGCCGGCCAGGCCTGATGCATGGCCGCCCCGGAATAACCGGGTATGGCAATGCCAGGACGAGCGGATGCCGAAACTCCGCCTGGAAACGTTTAATATCAATAATCTATGGCGTTCCTGGTTTCGGTGAAACGTTGAACCGCGATAGGTGCGAAGGAACTTATATGCTCTCGCGTGCGGAACGTTCAATTTTCGCTGACTGGTGGTGGACGGTTGACCGCTGGTTCGTATTTTCGGTCGCAGCACTGATGGTGATCGGTATTGTGCTTGCGCTCGCTGGCAGTCCCCCGGTTGCCGAGAAGCTTGGCCTGCCGCCGTTTCACTTTGTCAACAAACAGCTGGTTTATCTGTTGCCGGCAATTTTGTTGCTGGTTGCGACATCTTTCTTTTCGCCCAGGCTGGTGCGCCGGGCCGCACTGCTGGTGTTCCTGGCCGGTATGGCCGGGATCGTCATTGCTCTTTTGTTTGGCGTGGAAGTAAAAGGTGCGAGGCGCTGGGTATTCGGCTTGCAACCGTCCGAATTCGTCAAGCCGGCATTTGTAATCATTGCCGCCTGGGCCTTCTCGGAGGGCGCGCGCAGGAAGGATGTACCGGGCACGCTGCTGGCGATGCTGTTGTTGCCGTTGACGATTGTGCCGCTGATCCTGCAGCCGGATTTCGGCCAGACCATGTTGATCTCCTGCGTCTGGGCGAGCCTGTTCTTCATGGCCGGATTACATTGGTTCTGGGTTTGCGGCATCGGCGGTGTTGGTGCGGCGGGCGTTTACTCCGCGTATCAGATGCTGCCACACGTGCGTGAGCGGATTGACCGGTTTTTGGAACCCGGCAATGGTCCGGGAACGTCCGACACGTTTCAAGTCGATATAGCGACGGAAAGTTTCCTGTCCGGCGGCTGGCTCGGCAAGGGGCCAGGCGAGGGGACTTTCAAGCGCATCCTGCCCGACTCTCATACCGACTTCATTTTTGCCGTAACCGGCGAGGAATTCGGCATCGCCGCCTGCATATTCCTGGCGTCGATCTTTGCCTTCATCGTTTTGCGGGGCCTGATCCTGGCGTCGCGCAATGCGGATCCGTTTTGCCGGTTTGCGACCGCCGGCCTTGTTGTGCTGTTCGGCCTGCAAAGCACCATAAACATGGCGGTCAATCTTTCGCTGATCCCTGCGAAAGGCATGACCTTGCCATTCATTTCCTACGGCGGTTCATCGCTGATCTCGATGGCATTGGGCATGGGTTTCCTGATAGCGGTAACGCGGAAACGGCCGAAATCGGAATTGCCCGGGCGGATCGACGACCATCCTGCCGTTGCCGGAGCCCGGGCCTGATGGCGGATCGCGGGGCACGTTCCGCGCGGGGTGACCGGCCGATTCTGGTCGCTGCCGGGGGCACCGGCGGCCACTTGTTCCCGGCGCAGGCGCTCAGCGCAGAGCTCCAGACCCGCGGATGCGTCATCGACCTGGTTACCGACGAGCGGGCGCTGCGCTATGGCGGCACGTTTCCGGCCCGCGCCACGCACACGATAGCCGCGGCAACGCCGACCGGCGGCTCGCTGATATCAAAAGGCATGGCTGCGTTGACGCTTGGCTGGGGCACGTTGTCGGCCTTCCGCCTGTTGCGCCGGTTGAAGCCGGCGGCGCTAGTGGGTTTCGGTGGTTATCCGACCGTGCCGCCGGTTATGGCCGCCAGCTTGCTCGGTGTGCCGGTGATATTGCACGAACAGAATGCAGTCATGGGGCGCGCGAACCGGTTTCTTGCCGGAAGAGTGCGCAAGGTCGCTACCGGATTTCCGGACATTTCCGGAGCAGGAGATGCGATTTCAACCATTTGCGTCCATACCGGCAACCCGGTGCGTCCGAGTGTTCTGGAGGCCGCGCAGCAGGCCTATCCGGGCCGCGATGGCGGCAAGCTCAAGGTCCTTGTTACCGGTGGCTCGCAGGGTGCGCACATCATGTCGAAGATCGTGCCCCTGGCGCTGGCCAGTCTCAGTGCCGACGAACGCGACCGCGTTGAACTCGTCCAGCAGGCGCGTGGCGAAGATGAACTGAACGTGCGGCTTGCCTACCTGACAATGCATTTCGAAGCCGAGATCGCGCCATTCTTTGCCGATCTACCACAGCGTATCGCAGCTGCCCATCTTGTTATAGCGCGATCCGGGGCATCGACCGTATCGGAACTGGCGGTCATCGGGCGTCCCTCGATATTAGTGCCATTCCCATTTGCGCTCGATCAGGACCAGGCCGCCAACGCGGCGCAGCTGAGCGGAGCAGGCGCTGCCACCATTATCCGGCAGGACGATTTCACGCCAGATCGTCTCGCAGAAGAGCTGCGGGCGGCGTTGAACGATCCCGAAGCTCAGCAGGCGAAAGCGCAGGCGGCAAAGGCCTCCGGCGTGCCCGACGCTGCAGCCAGGCTGGCGGATCTGGTGCAATCGGTGATAGCGGGCGAAAGCCGGGGTTGAGCGCATATTCCGCTGCGGTTTGCCTATAATCACGATAAATGCCATATTTTCGGAAAATGTACGCAGTATGCGTGCATTTTCCGCTGGTCCGTTGCAGGCATGTTCCGAGCCATTATGTGCATGTATCATCCAGCGGATCCGGGAGGCAGACGAACAAGCACACAGGTGGGAACTCCTATGAAACGTATCCTGATAAGTATAGCTGCTGCTGGCTTTGCGTTTTCAGCGCAGGCGCAGATGCCAACACTGACGGCTGAATCTGGCGCACCAGGCGGTATGTCCGATGTTGCGATCAAGAACCTTGCCGAGGTGGCAGCCAGCGGCAAGATTGCCGTCATTCAAGAGCAGACCGGCAAGACGCTGACAAAATCGATATTGCAGGTTGCCCAGGGCAAAACCGATATCGCCGCCAGCCCGTTGATCCTCAACTTCCTGATGTCCCGCGGTCTTGGCCCCTATTCGGGCCTTGGAAAGGTAAAGGGCAAGGAATTGGCGGGCAATTTGCGCCTCCTCTATCCATATCATATCGCCATGTTCTTTCTGGTTTCCTTTCAGAGCACGGGCATCGACAGCTGGGAAAAGCTGAAAGGCAAGACCGTGTTTAACGGCCCGCCGCGGGGCGGCGCCTTGATAACCGCCCGGCAGGTGATCCGCCTGACCACGGGCTTCAAAGACGGAAAGGAGTACAAGGGCAAACAGATTGCCTGGGGGCAATCCAACGCGCTGTTCCTGGATCGCTCGGTTGATGCCGCTGTCCGCCCTGGCACCATCCCGGCTGAATACATGCCGCTTTACAGCGCTGCCGGCAAAATCAACCTAGTCGGCATTCCGAAGGCTAAATATGAAGGCGCCGTCTGGCAGAAATTCATGAAGGCGCCCGGCTATGCATCCGTCGTCGTGCCGAAGAAATTGCTGGAGGGTTTCTACGGCAAGAACGTGCGGGTCATTACCGATGACGACAAGTTCCGCACGGTCGCCAACACGGCCGGTGACGTGGTGCACAAGAAAATGCCGAAGGCGCTGGCCAAGAAGCTGACCGCGGCGTTCATCAAAGGCATTCCGAACCTCTACAAGAAAGTGCCGTTCGCGAAGTCGCAGAAAATTGGCGTCATTGACGACAACCAGATGCGCTATTGCGCCGCCCGTATCAAAATGCATCCCGGCGCGGTGGAAGCCTGGGAGGAAGCGGGCCACAAGATTCCGGCCTGCGCCAAACCCTGATCGGTATCTCAGGTGCGGAAAAGTGGTAGCTGCTTTTTCGCACAGGCTGCCGATAGCGGCCGTGTATGAAATGCTGAAAAGCCCCGTTTCGGACGTACGCGAAACGGGGCTTTGCCGTTATGATGTACACTGCTTGCGGGCGTTCGCCTTTCGTGTGCGTCGGTGAACCCAAGCGAGCATATGCAGTTCCATGCGACCTGTGGTGATGGGGCCGGGAGGCCTTGCAGCACCACCAGTTTCTGTCCGGCAGTTCGTTAATCTTTCCGATGCATTGACGCTGGCGGCACGCAGTCAATCGCGGTAAGAAGCTGCGCAAAATGCCTGAAATCTGAACCGGAGTGCCTCTGAATGGAATTGCCGCAACAATTGGGTCCGCTGCATTTCGTCGGCATCGGCGGCATCGGCATGTCCGGCATTGCCGAAGTGCTGCTCAACCAGGGTTACAGGGTGCAGGGTTCTGATGCTTCCGAAAACCCCAACGTACAACGGCTGCGGCAACTGGGCGCGAGTATCGCAATCGGCCATGATGCAGGCAATCTTGGTGATGCGGAAGTCGTGATCGTCTCGACGGCCATCAGGCGGGACAATGTCGAATTGCAGGCAGCCCGCGAACGGCGCCTGCCGGTAGTGCGGCGGGCGGAGATGCTGGCCGAATTGATGCGCCTGAAGCGCTCTATCGCAATAGCCGGGACGCACGGCAAGACGACGACGACTTCAATTGTCGCGACGCTGCTGGATGGCGCAGGGCTCGACCCAACAGTCATCAACGGCGGCATCATCAACGCCTATGGCACCAATGCGCGTATTGGCCAGGGTGAATGGATGGTTGTTGAGGCCGACGAAAGCGATGGCACGTTTCTCAAGCTGCCGGCCGACATTGCGCTGGTTACCAATATCGATGCCGAGCATCTCGACCATTTCAAGACATTCGACGCAGTGAAAGATGCATTTCGCACGCTGGTGGAAAATCTGCCGTTCTACGGATTCGCCGTCATGTGCATTGATCATCCGACAGTGCAGGAACTGGTAGGAAGGATCGAAGATCGCCGTGTTATCACGTACGGTGAAAACCCTCAGGCGGATGCGCGGATAATGGATATCGAGCTGTCGGGCGGTGTTTGCAAATTCAACGTTTTGATCCGCGACCGGAAATCGTCCGATGCGACTTTTCTGCAGGATCTCGTATTGCCGATGCCCGGACATCACAACGCGATGAATGCGACCGGCGCGATCGTGATCGCCCATGAACTTGGGGCAGACGCCGACACGATCCGCAAGGCGCTTGCAACGTTTGAAGGCGTCAAGCGCCGGTTTACGAAAACCGGCGAGTGGAAGGGCGTGCAGATATTCGACGACTACGCGCATCATCCGGTTGAGATCGCCGCCGCGCTGCGCGCGGCACGGGCGTCGACGGCGGGCAAGGTCGTTGCCGTCGTGCAACCGCATCGGTACACGCGGTTGCAAAGCCTGTTCAACGAATTTTCCACCTGTTTCAACGATGCCGATGCGGTCGTGGTCGCGCCGGTCTATGCCGCAGGGGAATCGCCGATCGAAGGCGCCGACCGTGACGGGCTCGCTGCGGCAATGAAGGCGCACGGCCATCGTAACGTTCTGCCACTCGAGGGGCCCGAAGAGCTGGCGACGCTGATTGCCGGGCTCGCCGGTGAGGGCGATTACGTCATTTTCCTGGGCGCGGGAAACATAACCCAATGGGCGGCGGCGCTGCCGGATGAATTGGCGGCCTCGAAGTCATGAGTTTTCCCGATATCACGCCGGAGCTTTCGGCGCGAATGCCGCAGTTGCGCGGGCGCATGGCGGTGAACCAGGCGCTGGCGCCGTTCACCTGGTTCAAGGTCGGCGGACCGGCGCAAGTGTTGTATACGCCGGCCGACGAAGACGACCTTGCCTATTTCCTGCAGAACCTGCCGGATGAAGTGGCCGTGACCCAGATTGGCCTTGGTTCGAACCTGATCGTCCGCGATGGCGGCATTGCCGGCGTCACGATCCGCCTCGGTGGGCGCGCCTTCGGCGAAGTGGAAATTCTGGACGGATCGCGCGTTCGCGTTGGCGCGGCAATGCCGGATCAAATGTTCGCCAAGCGACTGGCGGATGCAGGCATTGCAGGCATGGAATTTTTCTGCGGCATTCCCGGATCCATTGGCGGGGCGCTGCGCATGAATGCCGGGGCGCATGGCGGGGAAACAAAAGACGTGCTGATCGAAGCGCGCGGTATCGACCGTCACGGCAATATATGCGCGTTTTCCAATGCCGACATGGGATTTTCGTACCGGCACAGCGAAGCGCCTCAGGATGTGATTTTTACGAGCGCGCTGTTTCAGGGCCGCCCGGACGAACCTGATGCGATCAGGACCCGGATGGAAGAGATCACAAGAAAGCGCGAAGAGAGCCAACCCATTCGCGAGCGCACGGGCGGGTCTACGTTCGCCAACCCCAAACCGCAGAGCGCCTGGCAGGTGGTCGACGCTGCCGGCTGTCGCGGGCTGATTGTCGGCGACGCGCAGGTGAGCGAAATGCATTGCAATTTCCTCATCAACCGCGGCAACGCCACGGCAGCGGATATCGAGAGCCTGGGCGAGGAAGTGCGCCGCCGCGTCAAGGCGCATTCCGGCGTGGAGTTGCGCTGGGAGATCAGGCGGGTCGGGGTGGAGCGGTAGGTTTGCTTCTGGCTTCAACCCATGGCGGGGTGCAATTGCATGCCGAGCGCCGGTTTTCGGAAAACGGCCTGTTTCAGTTCAGCCACCCTTGGTTACAGGGAAATATCGGTCCAGCCATCCCTTGATCAGGTCTTTTGTGCGTCCGTCCTCACCAGCCAGCGGAAAATGATCGGTGCCGGTAATCAGCACGAGGTCCTTCGGCTGGCCGGCCAGTTCCCACATGCGAATGGATTGCTCGGTCGGCGTAACGGTATCGTCCGCGCCATGCAGGAACAGGATCGGGCGCGGACTGACCCAGTGGATGACTTCCTCGGCCTTGAAGTCGAACATGCTTTGCGCCGTATCGGCTGATACTTCCATCAGCGCTTTCGGCGACAGGTTCTTGCGCAGGTGTTCGGCCATCGGGACAACATCGAAGCGCGGTACGACCGGGGCCTTGCCGGTCCGTTCCTTTTCGACACGGCCATTGGCGAGCATGCTGGTGAACTTGTCCCACATCTCGCCGGGATGCTGGCCCTGGAATTTTCGCTCGCCGTGGCCCCAGCCGCAGGATGAGATAACGGCCGCGAACCTTTGTTCAATTGCGCCTGCATAGCAGGCAACCGCTGCACCGAAACTGTGACCGATGACGGCGACACGTTCGGGATCAATCTCAGGCCGTTGTATCAGCCAGTTCAACGCGTTCTTCGTATCGGCAACCTGATCGTGGCAGAGCACGTAGCCGCGTTCGCCTTCGCTCATGCCGCAGCCGCGAAAATCGAATCGCAATGCTGCATAGCCCCAGTCCTCGAACATCCGGGCCATGAGTTCGGAATGGCTTGCATCCTTTGAACCGATGAAACCATGCAGGATGATGATTGCGGGAAGCTTATCGCCATCCTTGTGACCGGCGGGAATATGCAGGTCGCCGGCCAGCGTGAGGCCATCTGATTCAAAGGTTACGGGTGTGTCCATAGTCTGCTCCTGATCATATGTGTTCGGAATTATTCGCTTGCGGCGTCACGAAAGGCCTGCGGCGCCTGTGGGCCCCATTGCGAACGCAGGCCCTCGCTGCGCGGCACCAGACGGTAGGGGTGCTGATCGTTGACGCGGTCGGAATCGGTCCAGTGTTCGTGCAGCCTGCCCCACGGATCGTTCCAATAATCGAATATCTGGCTGCCCAACAGGTGCCGGCCGATGCCCCAGCAATGGTTGTAGCCCTGATTGGTCAGCCATTCGTTGCCGGCCCAGAGATCGTCGATGTCCTGGACCTCGAACGACACGTGATTGAGGCCGCGCTTGTGATGCTTGCCAAACATCATGATGTGGTGATCGACATAGTCCGGCCCGCGGTCGGCGTGGACAAAACACGCCAGCAAATCGTCCTTGTCGTTTTCGTCATGAACTTCCTCGGACGGCGTAAAGCCGAGGTGGCGGCGCACCCAGGCCGTGGAAGGTTTGACATCGGGGGTAGAAATTACCGCATGGCCGATACGTTTGACGCGCGACGGTTCCACGGAAACGCGGGTCCATTCGCCCAGCCGTTCGCGCTGTGGTCCGGTGTTGTATTTGAAGCGTTCGACCGGTAGCGGGGCGACGCTTGCTATGCCGTGAACGACTTCTATTTCATAACCGTTGTGTTCTTTCAGCCGTACGCGTTTTCCGCCGCCTGGTTCGTTGATGTCTTCGACTCCGGAGGCATCCTCGCCCTGTTTGGCCAGCCGGTGAAGATCGGCCTCGCTGTCTGCGTGAAATGCGATCGACAGAACCTTGGGCGGTCCCAGTTCCGTGATGTGCACATGATGTTCGGGATCGGTCCCGCGCATGTAAAGGGTACTGCCTGTTTTTTCAGCGGCCACCAGCCCGAAGTCGGTGAGGAACTTCTGCGCCTGGTCCAGATCAGGCGATTGCAGTCTGATCCAGGCAATATCACGGACGCGTATAATAGGTTCTTGCAATGTGCGGCTCCCTTTAAGTTCCAGAATGCACGTTATTCTATTTCAGAAGCAGTTGCGACGAAATTCCATTTTTCCAAACGCTTAAATGTTGAGCCAGCCGAAGCAACGATCGTTGTAAATCCATCCCGCCTCACCTATGCTGCCAGCGCTATCGGCCATATTTCGACTTCGGAGCCGACCCATGAATGTTCCCGCCAGTCAACGATCGAATATTCTCGGTTGGCATTGCCACATCTATTTTCCCATGGATCGCCGCGACGTGGCGGTACGCCTGAATGAAGATATTCAGGACCGCTTCGGAATCTGGGATTACCGCTGGATGGACAGGTCGAACTTCCTGCATCCGACGCCGATGTTCCGGTTCCAGTTCAAGCGCGAAGATTTGCCGGATTTTCTCGAATACATGACACTGAACCGGGATGGGCTCAGCATTCTCATTCACGCCATTTCAGGCGATGACATCGTCGATCACACGGAACATGCGATGTGGCTGGGTGAGCCGCTCAGCCTTGGAATAGAGGCCCTGCGCGAAATCCAGGCAAAGAAGCGCACCGGCGAACTCCCTCCATCTGCGAGACCGGAACTCCAGGTAGCCGCGGGAGCGACGGAAGCGGGGAAAATCCGGTACGCGCCAGGCGATGATCAGCATGTGCCGGCGCGCGGCCGGTCGAACTAGCACGGCTTACGTGAACAAGGAATTGCGTGAATGGATGATCATCCCGATCCGAAATGGAAACACGATGGAGTGCAGGTCATTCCCGGCAATGCGCTCGATACGAACACGCCGCAAACACCGGGTATGAACCGCGCCGCAGCGATCGATTTTGCCCGCGCCGGTGCGCTAAAGCTCTGGGCGGGAACCGTTACCATCCACGCCAATGCCAAGACCGGCGCTCATCATCATGGCCATCTGGAAAGCATCATCTACGTGGTGAAGGGCAAGGCGCGCATGCGCTGGGGCGAACAACTGGAATTTGTCGCCGAGGCGGGGCCGGGCGATTTCATATTCGTGCCGCCTTATGTGCCGCACCAGGAAATCAACGCTTCCGAGGACGAGACGCTGGAATGCGTGCTCGTGCGCTCCGACGGCCAGGCCATTGCGATCAACCTCGACATCGAGCCGGTGGAGCGGCCGGAAAGCGTGAAATGGATCGATTCGGTTCACCGGGAATAACTGCCGGGGCGCGAGATCTTTCCTCTGGCCAGTTGCGCCGAACGAATTTTGCGTTATTTAGCCGTTTATGACGATCCCGACCGAGCTTCTCTCCGGCTACCGGCAATTCCGCCAGACGCGTTTCGCCCAGGAAAAGGAGCAATATCGCGCCGTTTCGAGCCAGCAGACGCCGCATACGATGATTATCGGCTGTGCCGACAGCCGGGTCGATCCGGCGACCATATTTTCCGCCGGCCCGGGAGACTTGTTCGTGGTGCGCAATGTGGCGGCGCTTGCCCCGCCCTGTGAATATGATGGCGGTTATCACGGAACGTCCGCGGCGCTGGAATTTGCTGTCGAGCATTTGAAAATCGCGAATATCGTCGTGCTAGGCCACGGCTTGTGCGGCGGTGTTGCTGCGGCCCTGTCGGCAGCAGACGGCGTTCCAGTGGGGCGCTTTATTGCGCCGTGGGTGGGTATCCTGGATGCGGCGCGCGATGAAATGCTGGCCGGTGATCCGGCACTTGGTGGCGAACAACGGCAAAAGGCGCTGGAACTGCTCGGCGTCAAGCACTCGCTTGCCAATCTGAAGACTTTTCCATTTGTTGAACAGGCTCTGCAAGCCGGGCGTCTGCACCTGCATGGCGCCTGGTTTTCCATCGCCGAGGGGGCGCTGGAATGGCTGGATCGCGAAAGCGGGCGGTTTGCGCGGGTCGGGGAATAGAACGTTTCTATTGCGTCAGACTACGGCATTTCTGGTGCGCAATCGAACGCCTTTCCGGTTTGAAACCGCGCGCGGTTCGCAACAGACCAACGTTTAGTTCGTGCATCGAGTGCTGGAAGATAAAGTTGCCTTTCAGCATACTGAAACGCACGTGAACGATGCGCGGATTGCAGCGCGTCGGGGGGAAGAACTGGCGTTGCAACAACCGAGGATAGGCCAGTATTTCATCGTGTTCGTAGATGCGTTCAATAGTCAGGCCGAACCGGTTCTGTTCATAGTTGGCATGGCGGTCCGAACTGGCGGTTACAAACGATGGGTTGAAGACAATCACCTGTTTGATGCGGGGATCGACATAGGCTGAGTGTTGGGCGAGGCCGCCGCCAAGCGAATGGCCGACAGCGATAATGCGTGCCCGCTTGCCGACGCAACCTCTGGCCTTGTCGAGAATGTGAGCGATGTGGTCCTGTACCTGCTCGTACTGATCATGGATCGGCAGGATGCGCGTTATCCAGTGCAGATTTGTCAGCCAGTCGCCCAAGCTGCCGCTATCGGTGCCGCGAAATACGATAACGACTTCGCCGCAGCGGCCGCGCCGGTGGGCCTTGCGCCATACCTGAATGCCAAGCCCGTTTACGGATACGGGACAGAAACTGCGTTTCTTGGTGTCGCAATCGAGCGGCCCGCGGATGTCGGCGACGAGTGTGTAGCGGCGCAGCAGACGGTTGGCGCGCCGTTCCAGATATCGGGTGTCCCGGCAGGTTTCCTGGCCGGCAGGTTTGCAATCTAATTTGAAATGGGGTGGCTTGGCTCCCCGCTTCAGCACTTTCCTGTTCAGCGCCGGGTTTCGCGCGACGCCGCTCAGCAGCGCATAGGGCAGGATGCGCGCGGCTATCGGGCCGGCCGCCACATTGTCCTGCAAGCCCTCGCTTAGGATGCGGGCCTTGTTCCGGTCTTGTGCGATCTGGATATTGGCGCAGCCGCCGAGGGCCACGCTGATGCCAATTGCAATCGGCAGGGCACGTCGAAACCCTGGGCGCTTGTCGTTCCGGTTCATGCATATGCCCCTGCGTGCCGTCGGGTCCGGCATGGGTTTTCCGCCGGTGTCCTGTGTGGTCGCGCTTGTGGTATCGCCAATAAGCGAGCCAGCGCAATTCGACACAAGGGTTTTGTACAGCTTATTTGGCAGGCTGCCTGGCGAACCGGGACGCATTCATAGTTAACAAATCATTTCCATCTTGCGGGCTAGGCTGGCGGGCGAATCGGCATTTTTGCCGGCAACACGCGTTATTTTGGAAAGTTCATGCCCAAACATGTCGCTGTCCTGATGGGCGGTTGGTCGTCGGAGCGCGAAATATCGCTGCGCTCGGGCAATGCCTGCGCGTCAGCGCTTGAGGGAGCGGGATTTCGGGTCACCAAGGTCGATGTCGACCGGGACATTGCCGCAACCTTGCGCGTGCTCAAGCCGGATGTTGCATTCAACGCCTTGCATGGACCGGACGGCGAGGACGGCACGATCCAGGGCGTGCTCGAAATCCTGCAAATCCCCTACACCCACTCGGGCGTGCTGGCCTCGTCCCTGGCGATGGAAAAGCACATGGCCAAGATTGTACTGGCAGCGGCCGGCGTACCGGTCCCCGCCGGCAAGGTGGTCGAACGGGCCGAGGCCGCCAAAGCCCATGTTCTTGATCCGCCCTACGTTCTCAAGCCGGTGGCGGAAGGCTCGTCTTACGGCGTTTTCATCGTGAAAGCAGATGCCGCGCATCCGCCACAGGAGCTGACCCGCACAGACTGGGCGCATGGCGAAAAGCTGCTTGCGGAAGAGTTTGTCGCCGGGCGCGAATTGACCTGCGCCGTGATGGGGGAACAGGTCCTGGCGGTCACTGAAATCCGGGCTGCGGACGGCGGCTGGTACGACTACCACGCCAAATATTCCGACGGCGGGTCAATTCATATCGTTCCGGCTGAACTTAAAGGAAATATTTACCAAAGGATTCAAGAGTTGACGTTAAGGGCTCATAAAGCACTTGGCTGTCGCGGTGTCAGCCGTACCGACTTCCGTTTCGACGATACGCCTGGTGGAACCGGTCAAATTGTTGTTTTGGAAGTAAATACGCAGCCGGGGATGACGGAGGTGTCGCTTGTGCCCGAACTGGCCGCGCATGCCGGTTATTCGTTTGGTGACCTTGTTCGATGGATGGTGGAGGACGCCTCCTGCAACCGTTAGGCATCATAGGCTTTCGCAAGTCTGCGAAAGGACCTGCCGGCCCGCAATCTCCGGGCAGCGCACCTGCGCGCGTGCAAGACATTCCCGGTGTGGCCGTACCGGCCATGGAAGAAATGCTTTATAACCCGCCGATGCGAAGGCCAAGGCCGCCGATCCGGCAGCGGCAACTCGGCGGCTGGCGGCTGGCGCTGCACCGCATGACGCGCCGGGGGGCCGGAGTTGCGATGACGTGCTGCCTGGCGCTGGCAACGGGCATCTATGGTGGCATACAGGGCGGCGGCTTTGCGCGGTTTTTCGAAGATCACGGCTCCGTGCAGGATATTGTTGCCCGCGGCCTCGGTTTTGGCATTGCGGCGATCACGATTACCGGCCAGCGCGAATTGCTGAGTAACGAGGTATTGGCGCTTGCCGGGATCAAGCCGGTGGACTCGCTGATCTTTCTGAATGCGCAGACGGTACGCAAGCGCTTGGTCGCTGCACCGATGATCCGGTCGGCGGACGTGCGAAAGCTCTATCCGAACCAGCTGGTCATCGCGATCCGCGAACGCAAGGCTGACGCCGTCTGGCAGCGAAACGGAGAAGTATCGATTATCGCCGGCGACGGACGCCGGATCGACAAGATGCGCGACCAGCGTTACGCGCGGCTGCCGTTTATCGTCGGACCGGGCGCCAACAAGCGGTTTCATGAATACCGGAAAATTCTGTCTTCTGCCGGGCATCTGCGATCGAAAATTCGGGCTGGCGCGCTGATTGCCGAACGCCGCTGGACGATCAAGTTCAAGAACGGGCTCGAGCTGAAATTGCCGGAAGCGGGACCGGCGCCAGCGATGGCGCTCTTTGCTTCCCTCGACAAGAAGCACGATCTTCTGGACAAGGACTTGATCTTGGCGGACATGAGGACGCCGGGCCGGTTTGTCGGCCGGCTCTCCGCCGAGGCGGCAGCGCGCCGTTCGGGCAAGTCTGCGAAAAAGCCGAAACGCAAGGGAGGAGCCGCGTGAGCGCCGTTGCGATCTCTCCTCCCCGGATAAAGCCGCTGCACGCCAGGCGGGCGGCCAACGTTTGCGTGCTGGACGTGGGGACTTCCAAGGTTGCCTGCCTTATCGGGCGTCTCACACCGTTGGACGGCGGTGATCTTCTGCGCGGCCGGACGCATCGTGGCACGATCCTCGGTATCGGCGTTCAACGGGCGCGCGGGATCAAGGGCGGTGCGGTTGTTGACATGGAAGCGGCGGAATACGCAATCCGTCACGCGGTGGACGCCGCCGAGCGGATGGCCCGCCTCCAGGTTGTGAGCGTGATCGTCAATCTGTCGGGGGGACGGCTGGCTTCACAACAACTGCTGGGCAACGCTGGCCTTACGCGCGCGCCGGTAGAATTCGCCGACGTGCAGCGGGCCCATGAGGCGGCGTGCTGCGATCTGAATGAAACGTCCCGGCCGCTGCTGCATTGCTTGCCGGTATCCTATCGTATCGACCAGGGCGAACCGCTGCGCGACCCGCGCGGGATGGCGGGGGAAAACCTGTCCGCCAGCATGCACATGGTGAGTTGCGAGCCAGTGGCGCTGCGCAACATCATGCTGGTTGTCGAGCGCTGTCATCTGGAAGTGGAAGGCGTGGTGGCGTCACCCTACGCATCCGGCCTGTCAGTGCTCGTTGAAGATGAAGCGGAACTCGGCACGCTGGTTATCGATCTGGGTGGCGGGACAACGTCGATCGCCAGATTTGCCGGCGGGCACGTGCAGCATTGCGACGCCATCGCAGTGGGCGGCAACCACGTGTCGATGGATATCGCGCGCGGGCTGACATTGCGGCTAGACGATGCAGAGCGGTTAAAGACCCATTATGGCGCTTGCCTGCCGTCAGCTGCCGATGAGCGCGAGACGATTTCGATCGTGCCAGTCGGCGAGGAGCAGGGCGCGCCGCGGCAATTGCCGAAGGCCGAACTTGTCAAGATCATCCAGCCAAGGGTTGAGGAAATTCTCGAACTGGTCCGTGACCGGCTGGCTGCCAATGGACGGGCGGCGCAGGGCGGGCACCGGATAGTATTGACCGGTGGCGGCTCGCAATTGCCCGGCATAACCGAGCTGGCGTCCCGGATACTGTCCAGCCAGGTCAGAATTGGCCGGCCGCTTGGAATGCAGGGGCTGCCGGAATCGGCCAAGAGCCCCGCTTTTGCAACCTCTGTGGGGCTGCTCGTCTATCCGCAGGTTGCAGCCCATGAGCGGTTCGAGGCTCTTCATTCGCGTACTTTTCTGGCGACCGGAACCGGCGGCTATGTCAGCCGCGTCGGCCGCTGGCTGAGAGAAAGTTTCTGAACACCTGGCGGGACGCTGCGGCAGCGCCCCGTCCGTTGCACTTCTAACCCCGGGGTAATGCCCTTAAACAAAGAGGCCAGATAATGACCATCAACCTGAAAGCCCCTGAACTAAGGGAACTCAAGCCCCGCATAATGGTTGCGGGCGTCGGCGGCGCTGGCGGCAATGCGGTCAACAACATGATTGCATCGGGATTGTCCGGTGTGGATTTTGTCGTCGCCAATACCGATGCGCAGGCCCTGACGGCCTCGCGCGCCGATCGCATCATTCAAATGGGATTGCAGGTGACCGAGGGCCTGGGCGCCGGGTCGCAGCCGGAGGTGGGCCGCGCAGCGGCCGAGGAAGCAATCGAGGAAATCCGCGATCACTTGTCCGGAGCGCACATGTGCTTCGTCACTGCCGGTATGGGCGGGGGTACGGGTACTGGAGCTGCGCCGGTAATCGCCCAGACCGCCCGCGAAATGGGTATTCTTACGGTCGGTGTCGTGACCAAACCATTCCAGTTCGAAGGCCAGCGGCGGATGCGGCTCGCAGAGGGCGGCATTTTGGAACTGCAGGATTGCGTCGATACGCTGATCGTCATTCCGAACCAGAACTTGTTCCGAGTCGCCAACGAGAAGACAACTTTCGCCGATGCATTCGGAATGGCCGATCAGGTCCTGTATTCCGGCGTCGCCTGCATTACCGATCTGATGGTCAAGGAAGGTCTGATCAACCTCGATTTTGCCGACGTGCGGGCGGTTATGCGCGAGATGGGCAAGGCCATGATGGGAACCGGCGAAGCGTCTGGCGACGGACGCGCCGTCATGGCGGCGGAAGCGGCGATCGCCAATCCCCTGCTCGACGAGACGTCGATGAAGGGCGCCCGTGGCCTGCTGATCTCGATCACCGGCGGCAATGACTTGACGTTGTACGAGGTTGACGAAGCAGCCAGCCGTATCCGCCAGGAAGTGGATGAAGATGCAAACATCATCCTGGGCGCGACATTCGACGATGCGCTTGACGGGGTAATCCGGGTCTCGGTCGTGGCGACCGGTATCGACAGTTACGCCGCAGAGGCAAGGCCCCCTGCCGCTATTCGGGCCCCCGAATACCAGAGCCGCCCGCGGATACTGGCATCGCCGGCTCCAGCGGAAACCCCGGTTGAGATTGCCGCCCCCGAACAGGATGACGCGGAAGCCGAGCCGGTACTGGCTTTGGAAGCGGACAATTCCGCCGATCAGGCAGAAATTCCCACGGCTTTGCACATTGAAGAAGATCTGCCTGCGGCTCCGGTTGCGCAGCCAGCAGAAACAATCCCCGTTCATCCTACGCAACAATTGCAGCATGCCTATGGCGCTGAAACATTGGCGCCGAACAATGTCACCGGGTCCCCGGCGCCCGCCGCTGAGGATATGACAGCGCATCGGCCGATGGCGCATTATCATCGTCAAACCCCGGCCAGTCAGTCCGCGCCGGCGCCGGAGGCGGACATTGTACGGCCAGTGCCCATGCCTCGGGTTGAAGACCTGCCACTTCCGGTTCAGGAGCAGTTGCGCGCCCAACGCCATGATGGCGTCCCGGCGCCAGCCGAACAAAAGCGACGGTCCTTGCTGGAGCGGCTTGCCTCGTTTGGTGTGAACCGCGAGTCCGAGCCGGATCCGGTCCCGCAGCAACAACCGCAGCCTGCCGCGGCAGCGCGACCAATGATTTCACCGGTACCGGCCCCGCGGCCGCACCCGGCGCAATTGCCGCCCGAAGCTCCGGCGGCGGCTGAAATCCAGGCCGCCATGCGCGGGCAGGCTGGGGGCGCACGCGACGGAGCGGGCGCTCAGCAACCGCTCCAGCACCGTCCTGTCCCCCAACCGGTCCCGCAACCTGTTCAGCAGGTTGCGCAGGCGCCGGTTCAAGCGCCGCAGCCGCTTTCGCCGGAGCATGCCGTCTATGGAAAACGCCCGGCGCAGCAGGCCGGGCGTATGCCGCAACAGGCGCAGCTGGATTTGCACGGGCGGGCCCAGCCGCAACCGCGGCAAATCGATGACGAACAGCTTGAAATTCCGGCATTCTTGCGTCGGCAAACGGGCTGATTCGAGACTCCGGCCGCCGTCCCGATCAGCCGGTTCAGCTTGCCTGTCCACAGGATGATCACAAACAGAAGAAGCCTGCCCTCGCTGGGCAGGCTTTAATTATTTGAAAATCAAGTAGAAAAAATAGGGTAAACGGTACTTTACGAAATTGGGTGTAATGTAATGAACCGATAAAAACCGTGATTTTGCCACAAGGAGGACGACCAGTATTGTCCGGGCGGTCGGAGTGCGACGTCACTTCGATAACAGGGATGATCTGGTCGCGCGAAAGGCCATGGTTCGAACTGTCGAGATTGGAAACGGAACGTTTCACGGCAGAGGGACCGTGTTCTGCGCGGCAGCGATGTTTGCGGTTCGCCTGGCTGAGGGCGATACCGGCAAACGGACCGAACCAGATGCGAACCGCGAATGCGGCGGGTGAGTTCGGCGGGTTGAGTTGGGGGCAGGCGGAATTGCCGGCTTTTGCGTTTTCAGACCGCCGCTGGTTTGTATGGCGGAACCTGGGACGCGAACGTGT
Organism: uncultured Beijerinckia sp.; assembly: GCA_964615275.1. Classification (GTDB taxonomy): domain Bacteria; phylum Pseudomonadota; class Alphaproteobacteria; order Rhizobiales; family Beijerinckiaceae; genus Terripilifer. Next base: position 49,065 of record CAZTMN010000003.1, read on the forward strand.
GCGGTGCCGCTGGACAGGATTGGTTCGGTAGTATGAATGCTGTAAGGCAGAAAACGTTCCGGGTGCGACGGCCATTGCAAACGACCGTGGCGGAACCCGTTGAGCTCAGCGGTCTGGGCGTTCACTCCAATGTGCCGGTCTCTCTTGTCCTTCATCCCGCAGAATCCGATCATGGTGTTGTTTTCAGGCGCACCGGTGTTAATGGGCGCCGCGATGTGTCGATTTCGGCGCACTGGTCTGAAGTTTCGATGACCGAGCTGTGCACGGTGATCGGCGATGCCGGTGGCGCCGGTGTTTCGACGGTCGAGCATCTCATGTCCGCTCTTTCCGGTCTTGGCATTGATAATGTCCTGGTCGAGATCGATGGACCGGAAGTGCCGATTCTTGATGGATCTTCCGCGCAATTCGTCGAAGCGATCGATGAAGTTGGCATTGTCGATCTGGACGCGCAACGGCAGTACATCAAGGTTCTGAAACCCGTGCGCGTTGACATCGGTCGGGGATATTCCGAGCTTTTGCCGTCTCAATCCGGGTTCCGGCTGGAAGTCGAGATAGACTTCGACAATGACATTATCGGCAACCAGAAACGCGTGTTCGACCTTGATCCGGTTTCGTATCGCAGTGAAATCGCGCGTGCGCGCACATTCGGTTTTCTCCGCGATGTTGAAACGTTGTGGAAGGCTGGATTTGCCCTCGGTGCTTCGCTCGAGAACACTGTCGCACTTGAGGATGAAAGGGTTCTCAATCCGGAAGGATTGCGTTTCCCCGATGAATTCGTGCGTCACAAAATGCTTGATGCCGTCGGCGATCTGGCGCTCGCGGGTGCACCGCTTATTGGCCATTACCGGTCTTATTGCGGCGGGCACAAGTTGAACGTTGCGGTTCTGGAAGCGCTGTTTTCGGACCCCGAGGCATTTGCCGTCGTTCGTGAAAGTAGCGAAAAGCGCCGTGAAGTGGCTAACGGCGGAGCTTTGGGCGCGTTCGCACCGGCGTATGGACCGGACGTCTATTAACCCTGCTTCCAACTTATTCGGACCCTTGCGCATTTTGTTGCCGGCGGCACAAGAGCGGGCTTTGCATTGAATCGACCCGATCCTGACCGTTGCGGGGTGGTGGCCAAAACAGGACTGATTTTATTGATAAAAATGGGTTTTCACGTGTGCCGCCGGGCGAATTTTCGCCATATTCGTGCTGTCTGGTCATGTGTGAAAATGACGGTGCGGCGCTCTGTTCAGCAGTGGTGCAGGTCGCAATTGGATTGTCATCGGGCGCCGGATCAGGTTAATGCTAGCAGGCCTCCTGCCGGAATTCCGCAGATGTGATGGATAGCCGGTGATCGTGAAATATCTAGGCGGACGGCCGGTGCGCACAATTGACCGGCGGGAATGTGGTGACCGGGGATCAGGGCAGATTTGCTTATGAAGTGTATTGCCAGTTTGCAGAGGGTTTCGTTCAACCGCGCTAGCGGCAAGTTGCTGCGCGCCGGGGCTGTGGCCCTGCTGTTGTCACCGATGGCGGCCTGCTCAACCCTCGAATCGTTTTCCTCGCTCAACCCGTTCGGCGGTTCGAAGTACAAGACGAAAATTTTGCCCGATGTGCCAGCCCAGGCAATCTATGACCAGGGTTTGGCGCGCATGGCCAAGAAAGACTACGGCGGCGCGGCAAAGAAATTCGAGGAGCTGGAGAAACAGCATCCGTTTACGCAATGGTCCCGCAAGGGATTGATCATGTCAACTTACGCCTATTACGAAGGCGGCAAGTATACCGAGGCAAGCGCGTCGGCGCTTCGTTATGTCAATCTGTATCCCTCCACCAGGGAAACGCCCTATGCAATGTATTTGATCGGAATGTCTTATTACAATCAAATACCCGACATCACCCGCGATCAGGAAAATGCCGAGCGCGCTATCGTGGTGTTCAAGCAGTTGGTCGAGAAATATCCCAAGTCCGAATATGTCGAGGACGCCAAGTACAAGATTACCGTTGCAAGCGATCAACTGGCGGGCAAGCAAATGTCAGTCGGCCGTTATTATCTGCGCCGGCGCAATTTTGGCGGGGCCATCAACCGCTTCCGCAACGTGCTGGCGAAATACCAGACCACGCGGCATGTGGAGGAAGCGCTTTTCCGGCTTGTTGAGGCTTATCTCGGCCTGGGAATCGTTCATGAAGCCCAGACCGCCGCGGCGGTGCTTGGTCACAATTACCCCGATAGCCGGTGGTACAAGGACGCCTATTCGCGTCTGACGGGCCGCGGGCTGAAGCCGAGCCGCAGCGCCGGTTCCTGGATTGCCAAACTGTTCCCGATTGGACGCAGCAGCCGGACGTAGATTAGCGCGCGTTTTAGTGGCATCATCGAAGCGCCTGCAAGCTGACCGATTCCCCAGAGGTGGCATTGTTGTGCGCGGTTCGCCATAGCGATCCGGATTCTGATTTTGCGTTTTCGTGATGCGGGCAGCGTGCTGCCCTGCCGGAAAGCGTGTTGGCGGGAAACGATCTGCATGCTTGCCGGGCTTTCGATCCGAAACATCGTACTGATAGACCGGCTTGACCTGGAACTTGGACCCGGACTGACCGTGCTGACGGGAGAGACAGGCGCAGGTAAATCAATATTGCTTGACGCTTTTGCGCTGGCGCTCGGCGGGCGCGGCGATGGCACGCTTGTGCGCACGGGCGAAAGCCAGGGCCAAGTGACCGCCGTGTTCGATATCGGCGCCAATCATCCGGCGGTGTTTGCCGCCCGCGATGCCGGCGCTGATGCCGATGGCGAACTCATTCTCCGGCGAGTGCAGATGGCGGATGGGCGCACGCGGGCTTTCATCAACGATCAGCCTGTCAGCGTACAGGCATTGCGTTCGGTCGGCGCCGAGCTCGTTGAGATACATGGTCAGCATGATGATCGCGCGCTGGTTGATCCTGCCATGCACCGTACATTGCTTGATGCATTTGGCGGCCTCGAAGATCGAAGCGGTGCTGTCCGGGATGCGCATCGCAAGTGGCGTGCATTGCGCGATCAGCTTTCGCAGGAGCGGGCACGCGTTGATGCGGTGGCGAAGGAGGCGGACTTCTTGCGCCATGCCCATGAGGAACTGACGGCGTTGGCCCCAGAAGCCGGCGAGGAGGAAGCGCTGGCCGAGCGCCGTCTGATCATGCAGCAATCGGAAAAGGTTGCCGGCGATTTGCGCGAGGCGTTTGAGTCGATTGCCGGCAGTCAGCCCCTGGCGCAGGCCATGAGCGGCATCTTGCGCCGGCTGGAACGGCGTGCGCCGCAGGCTCCGGTTCTGCTGGAGGCGCCACTGAAGTCGCTGGAAGATGCGCTGAATTCGGTTGAACTGGCCGGCCAGGTTTTGGAGCGGGCCCTGCAGGATTGCGCGTTTGATCCGCACGAACTTGAATCAGCCGAAGAACGCCTTTTCGCCATCAGGGCCGCAGGCCGAAAATACGGCGTCCCGGTCAGTGGGCTCGCCGAACTCGCGCAGCGATTTGCGGCGGAACTGGCGGAGCTTGATTCCAGCGAGGCGCGAGTGGCCGATCTCGAGGAGCAAGTCCGTGCGGCAGAAGCTTCGTTGCGCAAGGCCGCGCAAGGCTTGTCAAAGGCGCGCAAAAAGACGGCGGCTGAACTCGATGCATCGGTGAAGCGTGAACTGGCGCCGTTGAAACTGGACAATGCGGTTTTCACTGCCTCAGTGCAGACAACGGAAAGCGACCCGGGACCGGACGGGCTCGACCAGGTGGAATTCTGGGTGCAGACCAACCCGGGTACGCGGCCCGGGCCGATGATGAAAGTAGCCTCGGGCGGTGAACTTGCGCGCTTCATGCTGGCGTTAAAAGTTTCCCTTGCCGATCGTGGCTCGGCGCCCTGCCTGGTGTTCGACGAGATCGACACCGGCGTCGGCGGAGCCGTTGCCGATGCGATTGGCCAGCGCCTCGCGCGTCTTGGTGCGAAAGTGCAGGTGCTGGCCGTAACCCATGCGCCGCAAGTGGCGGCGCGGGCGGCGACCCATATGCGAATTTCAAAGTCAGATGCTGCAGCTACGGCGGGCAAGAAGAAACCCAAAAGGGATTCGGTTCTTGCAACCCGTGTCACTCCGCTCGCCCGCAATGAACGGCAGGAAGAGATAGCCCGCATGCTTGCCGGCGCGACGATTACCGACGAGGCCCGGGCGGCGGCAGCGCGATTGCTGGAGAGCGGAGCGGGCTCACAAGCGCATGGCTAAAATGGCATCGCTGCGCTGGCAGGGGTTGCGCCCACCATTTCTTGACTTCGTGCATTTTCATTCGGCGCAAATGCGGATAGTTTCGCCGTCAGCCAAGCATGTCAGGAGAGGGTGATGGCATTACCCAGGGCCGATGGGGAAGAATTGCGGCGCCCGCAATTTGCAGCGGGAACGTCCGGGATCGACATATCGAGGCTTGCCGAGCCAGCCCTTCTGGCGGAAGTGCAGCAGGTGGTTCAATATTTTTCCCGCGTGACACGGAATATTATGTCAACATGGGGCCAGAGGCCTATCGGGAGTTGATCCTGCGCGGGCAGGAGGAACTCAACCGGCGCGACGTCGGCCGCAGAATGGCCCGGGACCGCCGGGATGTTATTTGCCAGGTATTGAATTCAGACCGGCCGCTCATCCAGACGAATACGTATCTGCGTGCGACGCGGCCTGTCGTGTCGGGCATCCAGGAAAATATTGGCTGGCATCGGGAGAGCTTCTACGGCCCCTCGATGGAGGAATCGATTAATTTCTGGGCGCCAATTGCCAACGTCAATGCCGAAAATATTGTGCGATACATCGCCGACAGTCATCTCATCGCGGACGCTGACATTGAAACGGTCAATGTCGAGGAAGAATCGGTTGCGCGGTTCTCGGTCGGGCACAAGATCGGACTTCTGTATTCGCCGAAGCAGATCGTGTCAGGCGTGGACCTGAGCGATCCGAAACCGTTTTGCGTGCTTCCGGGCGAAGTCGTCATTTTCGCCGGGGCGCTCATTCATGGCGCAGCGGAAAACCGGTCGGACAAAATCCGCTTCAGCCTGGATTTTTGATTGATTGCCGAGGAAAGCCTTGCTGCGACGAAAGACCATTTCGCCAGCGGCCGGAACTATTTCGAGCCGCTTTAGGAATTGATCACGGCTCGTAGTCCGGAAAGGCGACGATCCGCAGGTCAAGGTGTGCAAGGCGGGTAGCGACGCTCCGTGCAACCTGCGGCGCCATGGCGAGTAGTACAATTGCGCCTGCAGGCGCGTTGTCCGGCTGCAATACCGGCGCCCGTCAATTTTCAGCCCCTGCTTTGCTTCATCTTCGTCGATGTAGAAATCGGGTGGGGAACCGATTTCACTGGCGAGCCAGGTTCCCACGATTGACGTTCCGAAAATGCCAAACGGCCGCGTGCGAGCGGCTTCGCGGGCCGCGCGGGCGACGCTCGACAACCAGTTCACCTGCCCTGCGAGCGGCGTGTTCACGGGCGGCGGGGCCGCGACTGCAGCACCGGCGCCTGCCACCGCGCTCAGTTCTTTCGTGACCCAGTTTTCCGACAATTGCACGGGTGACAAACCCGACCGCTGTACGATGTCGTGAAGGGAGTGACAGTCAAAATGGATCGTGTGGTCGGCGACCAGCAGGTCGAAGGGATTGTGGATCCGGTTGGGCACCTGGATCAAAATGTGACCGCCCGGTTTAAGCAAGGCGCCGAGCGCTTGCAAAGTCCTGCTGCCGTCCGGAATATGTTCCAGCGCATGCATCATGACGATGAGGTCGTATGCGCCGGGGATGGCGGAGGTATCCCCTGTATATAGTTCGCCAAACCCCGGAATTTGGCGCAAGTCGTTTTCGGCTCTGCGGTCGAGATCGTACCCGTCAATGGTCCAGCCGGGGAATTCCGTTGCCGCGGCTCTTGCCGCAGGGCCCTTGCCGCAGCCATAGTCAAGCAGCCGGCCAGTCTCCGGAACCTGCACCGATTGCTTGTAGGCTTGGAACACCAGGTTTGAGCGCGGACCGTAATGCTCGCCGCTCGGGCCGCCACGGACCGATTGTTCGACGCCGGATGTCAGGGAATAATTGTCGTAGGCAGCGTAGATTTCCGCACACTCGTCTTGCCATTGCTGCGTATTGGGTTTCTGGGCCGCGCCGCATGCGGAACATTGGGCAATCTGGCCGCCGGTCCGAAACGGTGCGCAGTCCGACGTGACCCGGTGGAGCTGGCCGAATTCGGGTTTGTAATCAGTCAAGGTGGCGTGGCAAATGCCGCAAACCGGCTGATTCCGCGATTGGGTCATGTCCCCTCGATGTCCTGGCGTCTGTTCGCAGGTTCACGAGCCCGGCTTTTCTGCCTTCCGTGCCCGCTTCCAATTCATCGCACAGGTAGCTTATAAAGGTGCGGCGTTCAACAAAGGCGCCGCCGTCGCATAGCTGCGCTTTACCAGGCCGGGTGTTCCGGTCCCGGCCCCATCCCTGGCTTTCGACGGCAAAGGGCATCGGATATATTGCGCCCATGACCACGGATACGGCCAAAGCCGGTAAAACGAAAAACCGATCTCCGGCGCCCGGTGCGGATTTGCGCAAGGAGCACGCGCGCCTTGCCGGAGAGGTCGCCGCTCACAACATCGCCTATCACCAGAAAGATGCCCCAAAGGTTTCCGACGCCGAGTACGACGCCTTGCGCCGCCGTCTGGAAGAACTGGAGGCGCAATATCCGGAACTGGCGAGTGCGGGTGTGTCTGCGCAGATCGGCGCGGCGCCTTCGGAGAAATTCGCCAAAGTCAAACACCAGGTGGCGATGCTGTCGCTTGGCAATGCATTTGATCCGGACGATGTTGCCGACTTCACAGCGCGGGTAAAACGCTTCCTCGGGATGGATGAATCAAAGCCATTGGCGTTTACGGCGGAACCTAAGATCGATGGTTTGTCCTGCGCGATCCGCTACGAAGGTGGCGAATTCGTTCAGGCGGCGACACGTGGCGACGGATACGAGGGCGAGGATGTGACCGCCAACGTTCGCACCATCAAGGCGATACCGCACAGGCTCAAAGGCCGTACGCTTCCTGACGTGCTGGAAGTGCGCGGTGAGATCTACATGGATCGAGGGGAATTCGCGACGCTGAATGCGCGGCAGGCGCAGGCGGGTGAAAAGACCTTCGCCAACCCGCGCAATGCAGCGGCGGGATCTCTGCGCCAACTCGATTCAACAATCACGGCATCGCGTCCGCTGCATTTTTTTGCATACACCTGGGGGGTGATAGAGGGCGTTCGACCGGCCGATACCCAGATCGGCATGATCGAGGCGTTCGAGCGCTTCGGGCTGCCGGTCAATCCACTGACGAAAGTCCTGGAGGGCGCCGACGAACTGGTCGCCCATTACCAGATGATTGGCGAGAAACGCGCGGAACTGCCGTATGACATCGATGGCGTGGTTTACAAGGTCAACGACCTGGCGCTGCAGGAGAGGCTCGGTTTTGTGTCGCGTTCGCCGCGCTGGGCCATTGCGCACAAGTTTCCTGCCGAACGGGCAGTGACGATCCTGCGCGATATCGAGATAAAGGTTGGCCGGACGGGGGCGCTCACGCCGGTGGCGAAACTGGAGCCGGTGACAGTCGGCGGTGTTGTCGTTTCCAACGCGACGCTGCACAATGAAGATGAAATCGCCCGCAAGGACATCCGCATTGGCGATCACGTTGTCGTGCAAAGGGCAGGGGACGTCATTCCGCAGGTCGTCGAGGTGTTGCTCGACAGGCGTGAAGCAGGCTCGAAACCCTACGCATTTCCCAAGGCCTGTCCGGTGTGCGGGTCGGCGGCTATGCGGGAGGTCGATGCCAAGGGGGAGGCCGACGCAGTGCGCCGCTGCACGGGTGGCCTGATATGCGACGCGCAACTGGTGGAACGGTTGAAGCATTTTGCGTCTCGCAACGCTTTTGATATCGAAGGGCTGGGCGCAAAGCAGATCGAATTCTTTTTTGAAAAAGGATTGGTGCGGGCGCCGGCCGATATTTTCACCCTGCAAAAGCGTGACAGCGCGCCTGCTAACCTCACGCCGCTGAAAAATTTCGATGGTTTCGGCGATACCAGTGTGCGCAAATTGTTCGCCGCCATCGACGAGCGCCGCGCAATTGAATTGAACAGGTTGATCTTTGGCCTGGGCATCCGCCATGTCGGGGAAACCAATGCGCGGCGGCTGGCGCGGCACTTCGGGACTTTCGGGAATTTGCAGGCCGTGGCGAGCGCTGCAACGGCGCCGGATTCGCCCGAGCGCGAAGAAATCATCAACATTGACGGTATCGGGGCGGTGGTTGCCGAGGCGATCGCGGAGTTTTTTGCAGAGGAGCACAATCTGCGGGCGCTGGCCGACCTTATGCGCGAGATTGAACCGCAGCCGATGGAGGCTGCGGCAGAAAATTCTCCAGTCGCGGGGAAAACAGTCGTATTTACCGGCTCGCTCGAACGCATGACCCGCGATGAGGCAAAGGCGATGGCCGAGCGGCTAGGCGCCAAGGTCTCGGGCTCGGTTTCAAAGAAAACCGATCTTGTCGTGGCCGGGCCCGGTGCTGGTTCGAAACTCGCAAAGGCCGAACAATTCGGCGTCGAAGTCATCAGCGAAGATGCGTGGTTTGAGCGGGTGGGCGCCTAGAGCCGTTCACGATTTTACGGAATCGCTTCAAGGCCCCAGATTCTTGATTTTAAGCGTTTCGGGACGGAAAACCGGTTTCCACTTTTCCGGGAAACGCTATAGGCATCACGCCGCTGCAACGCGCCGGTGAAATGGATCATCTACCGGAAGGGATCGTTTCACTTGCGCGCCAGGGACTTGGTTGCCTTGTTCAACCATCGCTTGGTTGGCGCGTCGACCAGGGGTCCGATCGTGCGGCGCACGCGCGCGTGATAGGCATCAAGCCATTGCAATTCGCTGCGCGTCATCAGCGATGTATCGACGAGACGCAGATCGATCGGCGCGAGCGTCAGGGTCTCAAAATAGTAACTTTCTCCCTCGCCGCGCTTGATATCCACCTTCGTCACCGCGACCAGGTTTTCGATACGAATGCCATAGGCGCCAGTCCTGTAATATCCGGGTTCGTTCGAGAGAATCATGCCCGGTTGCAATGCAACCGAAGGGCGTTTGGAAATGTTTTGCGGCCCTTCATGGACGGACAGGTAGGCGCCGACGCCGTGGCCAGTTCCGTGGGCGTAATCGAGGCCAGCTTCCCATAATGATTGCCGGGCAAAGGAGTCCAGGTGGGCACCGCTCGTACCTTTCGGAAAGATCGCGCGCGCGATGGCGATATGACCTTTCAACACCCGAGTGAAGCGATCGCGCATTTCGCGGCTGGGCCGGCCAATTGCGATCGTGCGCGTAATGTCGGTCGTGCCATCGCGATATTGCGCACCGGAATCAATCAGGAACAGCCCGGCGCCAATACGCCTGTTGGTATTCTCGGTGACGCGGTAATGGACGATCGCGCCATTTGGCCCGGCTCCGGAGATGGTCGGGAACGACACATCCATGAGCTTGCCGGTTTTCCGGCGGAAGGTTTCCAGCGCTTCCACCGCGGCGATTTCCGTCAGCGAACCCTTTGGCGCTTCGGCATCGAACCAGGCCAGGAAACGTGTCATGGCGGCGCCGTCGCGCATGTGCGCCGCGCGCGAGCCTTTCAGTTCGGCCCGGTTCTTGATTGCTTTCATGGCGCGGACCGGATCCGCGCCTACTTGCGCCGTGCCGCCTGCCTTCTCCAGCGTGTGCACCAGTTTGACTGGAACCGTTTGCTGATCGAACAGGACATTGGCTTTTGACTTGCCAAGCGATCGCAGCGCTGGCAGCAAATCCGCCGGCGATTTGAGATTGACGATGGTTCTTAATTTCTTTGCTGTTTCGCCGGCTATCTTTTGCGGGTCGATGAACAGGGATGGCTTTCCCTTGCGCGGGACAATCGCGAAGCACAGCGCCAGAGGTGTATGAGAAACATCGGCGCCACGAATGTTGAACGCCCAGGCGCAATCGTGCGGATCGCTCAACATAAGAGCATCGGCGTTTTCGATCTCATGACGAATGCGGAGGATTTTTGATGTGGCCTTTTCGCCGGCGAGCCTGTCCGGATGGAGGGACACCTGTCCGCAGGGAGGCTCCGGCCGGTCGCGCCAGATTGCATCGATCGGGTTCTTGTCAACCGGAACAAGTTTCGCGCCAGCTGCGGCGGCAGCGGCCTCCCAGGCTTTCAGGCTTGCCGGTGTTGTAAGCCAGGGATCGAAGCCTACCGTGGCGCCCTTGCGCAGGTTCCGGCGCAGCCATTGCGATGGCGATGTTTCGGCAATTGCCACAGGTGAAAACACATTCGTGTCGACCTGGTCGCGGACTTGCAAAGTGTAACGGCCGTCGACGAAAATAGCGGCCTTGCTGTCCAGCACGATCGCCAGGCCGGCAGACCCCGTAAAGCCGCTAAGCCAGGCCAGGCGTTCTGCGGAAGGCGGCACGTATTCGCTTTGATGCTCGTCGCTGCGCGGCACGATAAACCCGGCCAGGCCGTTTTTTGCCAAATGTGCGCGCAAAGACTTGGCGCGCGACTTACCGTGCACGGGATCGGCGGTCTCGCTGAATGTCTGGAACCGGGCTTCGAACATGTGGCCTCGATCTACGTTTTGATACCACCCTATCGCGGGCTATCCGTGACCGGCGAATGGCCGGTTGGCAGCGCCGCCGCTGCGCATCAGCAAGGTCGCCCATCCTTCCAGGTCGATGCGTTTGACCAAGGCAAAGTTCTGCGAGCCATAGGCGGATAGAACGCCGGGTACATCGCAGGCCAACAGGCCGGACAACACAATTTCGGTTTGCAGGGAAGATGCCTTGGCGATTGACGGCGCAAGCCCGCGCAGGGGTTTTGCCAGGATATTGGCAAAGATGAGATCGTATGGCCGCCCGCGGCGCAATGCCGGGTGTTCCAATCCTGGCGCGACGACAGGGCGGACCCAGGGCGAGACGTTGTTGAGTGCGGCGTTTTCAATTGTCGTCTCTACTGAGACCGGATCGATGTCGCTGCAGGCTATGGGCCGGTGCAGCACCTTGGCGGCGGCAATGGCAAGCACGCCGGTGCCCGTGCCGACATCAAGGATATTGCCCGGGCGATGCTGCTTGAGTATCTCGTCCAGCATTAGCAGGCAGCCGCGTGTCGTGCCGTGGTGACCGGTGCCGAAGGCGAGGGCGGCGTCGATTTCAACCGCTATCCGGGTGGTGTTGCGCCGGGCGGCGTCGCGGTCGCGGCTGGTATGGACGATGAATCGGCCGGCTTGCACCGGCTCAAGCCCTTCGGATGCCTTGTGCAGCCATTCGGTTTCGGTGACAGTGGAAAATTCTATCGTGGCCGCCAGTTCGTCGCCGGCGATGTTTCGTACCAGATCGCGGATCATGGCTTCGTCGGGTGAATGGGCGAAGAAACCTTCGACAATCCAGTCGCCGCTGCGCCAGTCTCTCGTGTGGGGTTCGAGTTCGAAGGCGCAGGCGGCGGCTTCGCTCATGTCGAACATTTCCACTACGAGGTTGGCAATGGCATGGGCGTGTTCTTCGCTGCAAACAAGTTGCATGCGGTGAGCGGCGTTGTTGGGTGGCAGACCTTCGAGCATCGTGCTGCGATAGCACGGGATCAGGGGCGGCGCCAGCAGCCCGGTCTATTGAGCCTGCAGGAAACTTTCGAGGACCATCTTGCGCCCGGCCTTGTCAAAATCGACGGTAAGCTTGTTGCCATCGACCGCCACGACCGTGCCCATGCCGAACTTCAGGTGGAACACGCGCGCCCCGTACTGCAGGTTGGAGCTTCCGGTGGATTTGGCCACCAGCTCGCCCTCGATGGTGACCGGCCCGGCCCGGCTTGCGGAAGCGGACGGGGAGGCGGCTGCGCTGCGGCCTTGCGCCCGTTTCCAGCCAGGGGTCGTGTAACCGGAGCCGAATGTATCGAGCGAGTTGAAACGCGACACCGCATAGCCGCCATAATTACCCTGGCCGCTTTCCAGCACTTCGACATGATCGTCCGGCAATTCATCGAGAAAACGCGAGGGAATGGTCGTTTGCCACAATCCCCTGATGCGACGATTGGTGGCGAAATAGATGCGTGCGCGCTCCTTGGCGCGCGTGATGCCGACATAGGCCAGGCGCCGCTCTTCTTCCAGGCCGGCGCGGCCCTGGTCGTCCAGGGAACGCTGGTGTGGAAACAGACCCTCTTCCCAGCCCGGCAGGTAAACGGTCTCGAATTCCAGTCCCTTGGCGCCGTGCAGGGTCATGATCGAGACCCGCTCTTCGCTCTCGACATTGTCTGTATCCATGACAAGGGAAATGTGTTCCAGGAAGCTGGCGAGATCGGGAAATTCCTCCATGGAGCGCACGAGTTCCTTCAGGTTTTCCAGCCGGCCCGCGGCATCGGCGGACCGGTCCTTTTGCCACAGATCGGTGTAGCCGGATTCTTCGAGAATGATTTCCGCCAGCTCGTTGTGGGGCATTGAATCGAGCATCGAAGCCCAGCGATCGAAATCGGCCAGGAGGCGGCGGATGGTTTGCCGCTGGCGCGGCTTCAACTCCTCGGTTTCAATCAGTATCCGGGCCGATTGCATCAGCGGAATGCGTGACAGCCGGGCATTGTCATGCAGGATTTTCAATGTCGCATCGCCAAGACCGCGTTTGGGCGTATTGAATATCCGCTCAAACGCCAGGTCATCGGCGGGCTGGGCGACGCAGCGCAGGTAGGCAAGCGCATCGCGGATTTCCATGCGTTCGTAGAATCGCGGGCCGCCGATAACCCGGTACGGAACGCCGAGGGTAATGAAACGTTCCTCGAATTCGCGCATCTGGAACGAGGCGCGCACGAGGATGGCGATCTCGTCGAGCGATTTTCCCTGCCGTTGCAATTGCTCGATATCTTCGCCGATGACGCGGGCTTCCTCTTCGGAATCCCAGACCCCGGTGACGCCGGGTTTTTCTCCGTCCTCGCCGTCGGTGAACAGGGTCTTGCCGAGGCGGCTGTCGTTGTGGGTGATAAGGTGGGACGCGGCGGCCAGAATATGGCCGGTGGAGCGGTAATTGCGTTCCAGGCGGATGATTTTTGCGCCTGGAAAATCCTTGTCGAAACGCAGGATGTTCTCCACCTCTGCGCCCCGCCAGCCGTAGACGGATTGATCGTCATCGCCGACGCAGCAGATATTCTGTCGGGGATTGTTCTCTCCTGCCTGCGCCAGAAGCCGCAGCCACAAATACTGAACGGTGTTGGTGTCTTGGTATTCGTCGACGAGAATATAGCGAAAGCGCTTCTGGTACTCGCCGAGCACATCGGCGTTTTCGCGGAACAGCCGCACGCATTCGAGCAGGAGGTCGCCGAAGTCGGCGGCATTGAGAATTTTCAGGCGCTCCTGGTAGATTTCGTACAGGCGCCTGCCCTTGCCGTTGGCGAATGCCTCGCCTTCTCCTGCGGGCACGCGGGAGGGATCGAGGCCGCGGTTTTTCCAGTTGTCGAGCTGAATGGCGAACTGGCGCGCCGGCCAGCGCTTGTCATCGATATTCTCGGCCTGCAGAACCTGTTTGATCAGGCGGATCTGGTCGTCGGTGTCGAGGATGGTAAAGCCGGATTTCAATCCGACCAGCTCGGCGTGCCGGCGCAGTATTTTCGTGCTGATGGCGTGAAACGTGCCGAGCCAGGGCATGCCTTCCGCACCCGGTCCGGCGAGCATGGCGACACGCTCCTTCATTTCACGCGCCGCCTTGTTGGTGAATGTTACCGCCAGTATCTGGCTTGGATAAGCGCGGCCGGTCGCGACAATATGGGCGATTCGGGTTGTCAGTACACGGGTCTTGCCGGTGCCGGCGCCGGCAAGCACGAGAACCGGGCCGTCAAGTGTTTCGACTGCTTCGCGCTGTTCAGGGTTGAGGGCGTCGAGATAGCGCGGCGATCCGTCCGCAGCCGCGCGGGCGCGCGCAGCAATGCCGCCGGCGCGCGGCGCCGGTGCGCTGGAAAAATCCGGTTCTCCACCGTCATCGCGATGGAAGGGATCCGACACGCTTAAGCTCCCTGAAATCTGTGCGAATCGATCCCGCTAATGTGGGGTTAGCGGGCTGAAAAGTCGAATAACCAGCGTTCGTTGCTCACAGGCCGGTGCGGAACTTCGCCATAATCATGACGATCAGAACCTGCATCAGCCCTTGCGAGGCAATGACCCAGAAATAGGCGCGGCTGAGGCGGGCGATTTTGGCGCCATCCGGGTTCGGTTTGCGCAGCTCGAGATAGACGCGTATTTGCGTTGGCAACAAATAGCCAATCCCCTGGATGGTGAGGATTGTCGCGATAACAAGGGCAGCCAGCACCCAGCCGTATTCCGGCCAGTCCATCGCGAGATAGCCCATCTGGGCTGCGAGATACCAGCCCGTGGTGCCGGTCAGGATGGCGAGGCCGGGCAGGATGAACATGGTGCGCGGCGTCAATCGCGTCATCACCTCGCGCCGGGTGGCAAACGGCGTCTGCCGCAGGATCGGGCCGACCACAAAACCAACGAACAGGTCAATTCCGGTCCACATCAGGCCTGAGGCTACATGCAGGAAATTCAGCGCCCACAGGTTCTCCGAGACGATAACGCCAATCATGATCGCGATCGAAAGGCCGAGCCAGACCAGATTGAACCAGTTTATTGGCGTTGCCTGGAACTCCTGTTCCGATGTTTCCTGTATTGTCACTAATCAAATCCCGGCAAATGGCGTTGCCCCGCTGGAGCATTTGGTGGCACTGTAGGGCAGCGTGCGAAAAGGCGGCCGCCGGCTTTTCGCAAGTAACGATATTTTGTCTTTGGTATCGATCTGCGTATGCGTGGTCAAATGTGGCGATTTGAACGCGCGCCGATCCGGGAGTGTGCAATGGATCAACTGGCCCAAGATGTTCTGGACTTCTGGCTCGATGCCGGTCCAGAAAAATGGTTCGCAAAGGATGATGCGTTCGACGAGGCTATTCGGGCGAAATTTTCCAAAGCTCACCGGGACGCTTCGCGCGGGAAATTTGCGTCCTGGGAAAATGAACCTTTGCCGGCGCTGGCCCTTCTGTTGCTGACCGACCAGTTCCCGCGCAACCTGTTCCGCGACAGCGCCCATGCATTTGCGACCGATGCAATGGCGCTGAATATTGCAAAGCGCGCATTGCGGAACGGCTTTGACGGCCATTGTCCAGCGGAACTGAAACAGTTTTTTTACATGCCGTTGATGCATTCGGAGGATATTTCCGACCAAGAATATTGTATCGCCCTGTGCCTGCAAAGCGGCGAGCCGGAAAACGTCAAATACGCCCGTATTCACCGTGATATCATTGCCCGCTTCGGGCGTTTCCCACATCGCAACGCAGTTTTTGGCAGATATACAAGTACCGAAGAACAGGCATTTCTAGATGATGGCGGATTTGCGGGCTAGAACCGTTCAGCGTTTCACGGATGCGCTGCACGTTTCAGGATGGTTGGTTTGACGTTTTCTTTACCCTGACCGGGTGCTGCTTCACCGGAATATGCAAATGTTGCGCCCAGTTCATGTTGCGATAAAACGACGCTCATTCTTCGCAACGGCGCAAGTGAGATTCCGGTATCTGCGCGGCGGACGATGGACTTTAAGATTGCACCATACCATGAGTTTAGGCGGGGACGTTTCCGATGGATGATCAAATTGCGCAGCGGCGCGTATCAGACGATGTGCTGCAGGAGATCAGGACCAGGCTCGCCGAACAATTCGGCAATCGCTATTCTGCCAATGCGTCGGTGCGCGAACAGCACGGACATACCTTGACGTGGACGGAAAACCAGCCGCCGGATGCGGTGGTGTTTGCACAATCCGCCGAAGAGGTTGCGCAGATTGTCAAGCTCTGCGCCAGGCACAAGATGTCTGTCATACCGTTTGGCGCGGGAACGTCGCTGGAAGGGCATGTCAACGCGCCCTCCGGCGGGGTCTGCATTGATACATCGCTCATGAACTCGGTTGTCGCGGTTCACCCGGAAGATCTCGATTGTGTTGTCGAGCCGGGCATTACCCGCAAGGCGCTGAACGATTATCTGCGTGATACCGGATTGTTTTTCCCGATTGATCCAGGCGCGGACGCTTCGATCGGCGGAATGGTTTCCACCCGCGCATCGGGCACCAATGCTGTTCGTTACGGAACCATGAAAGACAACGTACTGGCGCTGAATGTGGTGAGCGCAACAGGAGAAATCATTAAGACCGCCCGACGGGCGCGCAAGTCGTCAGCCGGCTACGACTTGACGCGGTTGTTTATCGGGGCGGAAGGCACGCTCGGTATCGTAACGGAAATTACCTTGAAACTGCATGGCATACCCGAGGCGATATCGGCCGGCGTCTGCCCGTTTCCAGACATTGATGCGTGCTGCAACGCCGCGATACTCGCCATTCAATCTGGCATTCCAGTGGCACGCGTCGAACTGATGGATGCCATTGGTGTGAAAGCGGTCAACCTGCATTCGGAACTGGACCTGCCGGAGACGCCGATGCTGTTGCTGGAGTTTCATGGCAGCGAGGCGAGCGTGAAAGAACAGGCCGAGCGGTTTGGCGAAATCGCCAGCGATCTGGGCGGCGGGCCGTTCAACTGGGCGACACAGGCCGAAGAACGCACAAGGCTCTGGCAGGCCAGGCACGATGCCTATTGGGCCTGCTTTACCTTGCGGCCCGGAACCAAGGCGATTGCAACCGACGTTTGCGTGCCGATTTCCCGGTTGGCGGAATGCGTCAATGAAACCCATCGGGATATCGCAGAGTCCAATCTCGTGTCACCGATCATCGGCCACGTGGGCGATGGCAATTTTCACTGCAACTTGCTGATCGATATGGATGATCCGCACGAAGTCGGCCGTGCCGAAGCATTTCTGGACCGGCTGGTTGAACGCGCCCTGGCGATGGAAGGCACGTGTACCGGCGAGCATGGTATAGGGCAGGCGAAGATGAAGCACATGCGGATCGAGCATTCCCATGAGACGCTCAGAGCAATGACGTCGATCAAGCGCGCCCTCGATCCGGACAATATAATGAACCCTGGTAAACTTGTTCCCGGGTGCTAATCAACATTGGTCCGGAAATGACGGAGGAACGGTATGCGTTCGTTGGTTCTGGCAGTTGTGGCGTCGGCAATGCTGGCAGTGCCGGCAAGGGCTGACACGATCAAGCCGTTGGTGGATGCGGACTGGCTCAAGGCTAATCTGGGTAAGCCCGGCATCGTTGTTTTGAGCGCGCGGACCGTACCCCGCAAAATCTATGAGCAGGCGCATGTTCCAGGCGCTGTCTACACCAGCTACGGCAAGGATCGCTGGCGCGTGATGAACAGGGCCGGGGTTCCGTCAATGCTTCCGCCGGTGGCATATCTCGAGAAGCTTTTTGGATCGCTGGGAATCGGAAACTCCAGTCACGTCGTCGTCGTTCCGAGCGGAAATTCCTCCAGCGACGTTGGGATCGCCACGCGAATCTATTGGACCTTCAAGGTGCTCGGCCATGATCGTATTTCCATCTTGAATGGCGGCTGGCGAAGCTGGGCGCGCATTGACAAGCAGACCAGGAAGCCGGTTAACCCGATCGCCGCGGGGGTAGTAAAACCAAAGCCGCAAGTGTTCAAGGCCTCCTTGCGCAAGCAGATGCTGGTCAGTGAGGACGAGATCAAACAGGCTCTGACCGGCAAGGCCCAATTGGTCGATAATCGAACGCGGGATTATTTTGTCGGTATCAGCAAGAGCTCCAAAGCGCTACGGGCCGGAACTTTGCCCGGTGCGAAGAACCTTCCACAGACCTGGCTGACCAAAAACGGCCGCGGCAAATTCCGGGACAAGGCCCAACTGGAAAAGATCTACAAAGCCGTGGATGTCGCTACCAAGGGCGACCAGATCATGTTCTGCAACACCGGGCACCAGGCGACTATCGCCTGGTTCGTTTCATCCGAAATACTGGGCAACAGGAAGGCCCGGATGTATGATGGTTCGCTGGCTGCCTGGACGAGGGTCAAGAACGCCCCGGTTACACGAATGATCAAATAGATAGCGCGCTTGTGCGGGGTTTTGTGACCGCGGGGTCAGTCGCGCGCCACCAGGGCCAGAGCCAGTCCCCGCCCGGGTGACCGGTGCGGAACTCTACGAGCTTTGTAACGGCTGATCGTATTTCAAAGCCACCATTGCGCCATCAAATACTGTATACTTGGAGTGAGATTCTTCAACCTGGATAAATTTGGTTCCTCTTGCGCTTCTTCAGGGAAATAATAACAGTAGTTGCCGGCCTGGTGGCGCTGGTGCTGATTGCAGCGCTTGCGGGCCCCTATTTTATTAACTGGGACAAGCATCGTCCGGTAATCGTCCAAACTCTGGAGCGCGCGACCGGAGCGAAAATCGATGTTCGGGGAAGCCTCGATCTGCGGTTGCTGCCGAGCCCGCGGCTGAGATTGCGCAATGTCGAAATAACTGGGAAGCAAAGCCGCGCGCTGCGGCTCGGTGCTGAAGCGTTAAATCTCGAACTGGGGCTCACGTCTCTGTTGCGTGGCCAATTCCGTTTTGTCGAGGCCGAATTGCAGCGGGCGGTGATCGCTGTTTCTGTCAATGACGACGGTGGCCTTGTTCTCCCGGCATTGCCGGTCGCCAATTCAGGACAGATCGCGTTCGAACACGTGGCGCTGCGCGATGCACGGCTGCTGATCAAACGCCCTGACGGGCGCTCCTGGCTGATTTCAGGCTTGAACCTGGAGGCCTCCGGTCAATCACTTGAAGGCCCGTTCCGCGGCAACGGGTCGTTTGCCGCCGGCAGTGGCAAGATCGCTTATCTGTTCAACACAGGCACCGTGGAGAACGGCGGGATCCGGGCAAAGTTCACGCTCGAAGCGCCGTTCGCAAACGCCCGGGGCGAATTTGACGGAATCCTGAAGCTGCAAGCGGCAAACGGGACCGCGCTCAAACCCTCCTTCGAGGGAACAGCCGCAGTGTTCGGAAAAGCTGTTTTGCCAGGCGGCGTGGAGCAGGAATGGCGTGCGGCAGGACCGCTTCTCGTCGACATGCGCGGCTTGCGGTCGGACGCGTTTGAATTCCGTTCCGGCGAGGACGATCGGGCGTTGAGTGCGGCGGGCGCGTTGCTGGCGCATTTCTCCGGCCTGTCCGCTGTTGACACCAAGAACAGGAAGGCGCGCGTCTACCTGTCGCTGGCTGCCCAGCAGATCAATGCGGACGCCATTCTGGGCGCCGATGAGCGGCCAGAGCTGGTGTTGCAACGGATTGTCAATGGATTGCGCCTGCTGGCCGCCGGCGATGTTCCGGAAATTGCGGTTCCTGTCCCGGTCGATCTGCAATTGACCGTTGCTGCCTTTACGGCAGGGCGGGAGACGCTCAGCAAGGTGGCGCTCTCGGTTGTGCTCCAGCCCTGGCAACCGGTCCAGATAAAATTTTCCGCCGGTGCACCCGGTTCGACGTCAATCGCGTTACAGGGCGCCTTGGAGCGCGGCCTTGCGTCACGGTTCAATGGAAAGGCGCGGTTTTCGACCAGGAACATGCGGCGCCTTCAGCAATGGCTGTCTCCGGGCCTGCCCAACGCCGGGCGGATAGCCGCTGCGATCCCCTATCGTTCGTTCCGGTTTGCCGGACCGGTGGCGTTGTCGAAGGCTGGATTTGCGGCTCGTGACGCCGCCATCGAGGCCGGACGTTCAAGATTCAACGGGGCGATCATATACACGCACGGTAACGGGAAAGAGCGGGCGCGCCTTTTTGTCGATCTTGCTTCCCCAGCGCTGGATATCGATGGCCTGGGCGATTTTTCGGCTCCGGCGTCAGCGCTCGGGGCGCTGGATTTCGAGGTGGCTTTGGACGCGCGGGCAACACGCCTTGCGCGCGTCGGTAGCGGCACGATCGATGCTGGCAAAATCTCTCTTCGCATGGTGCGCAAGGATGGTGAAACGCGCCTGCCACGTTTGCAGATAATGAACCTTGGCGGAGCCAATGTTGCCGGTGAGGGTGTGTTCACCAGCCGCGCCGGGAAGGCGGATGTTTCAGTAGACGCGAAAAATCTTGTGCAACTGTCGCAGGTTCTTGCGCGTGTTGCGCCGAGTCCTTGGACCCGGGCGCTGGTTGCGCGCGCGGCGGCGCTGTCACCAGCAAAAATCAAGATCGCACTGCATGCCAGATCCTCGGGCGCCGGGCCGTTAACATTGAAAGCGATCGAGCTGGACGGCACGGCGAACGGCACCAGGTTGCAGATCAAATCGGCGCCTGATGCAAAGCATCTGGGCGCGGCCGGCTCTCTCATCGTTCAGGCTGGCAATTCCGCGGTTTTGTTAAAGCAGCTTGGTGTGCCCGCGATCACGTTGTCCGGCATTGGCAAAGGCATGATGGAGATGTCGTGGCGCAAGGCCGGGAAAGCCTCCGGTGCGGCTGCTCGCAAGGCCCGCAGTACCCGGTCCCGGGTTGACATAAAAGCGCAAATCGCAGGCACGCGCCTTGCGTTTGGAGGAGAGGCGGCGGGATTTCTGCCGCAACCCGACTTGCAGGGGAAACTGTCGATATCCAGCCGGGACGTCATGCCGCTGTTGCAGACAATAGCATTTGCGCTGCCCAGCGCATCAGCGCGGGCGCCGGTCGACGTCAGCGGTATTTTTGCATGGCGCGGAGAGCGGTTGTCGGTGGGTTCCATTGCCGGTTCGATTGCCGGTGCAAAGTTGACAGGGCAAGCCGTATTGGAGCCGCGGACGCTGGAAAAAAACATATCCCGGCATTTCCTTAGCGGCGCGTTGCGGTTTGACAGGCTGAGCCTGCGAGGATTGGGCGGGCTGGTCCTTGGGCCCGATCCGGGTGGTGGCAAGGGATGGCGCAGTGCGCCGTTTCAACCTGCCGCGGGCGATTTTCCGCCGGGCGAACTGGAAATTCAGACCGGACGCTTTGATCTGCCGTCTGGCGCGAGCGGGCGTAATGCACGCTTCACCCTGCGGCTTTCGCCGGGCGCCTTGGTGCTCGACAACATTGCGATGAAGGCGGGCCATACTTCACTTCAGGGTGGACTGGCACTGCGCAGCGACAAGGCGGCTTCGACGGTTTCGGGAAACCTGACGTTCCGCACTCCATCCATGGGTTTGCATGGAATTTCCGGCGGCGTCAGCGGCGAAATTGAGTTTGCGGCCACGGGCAAGAGCGAACAGGAACTGGTGTCAGGACTTGCGGGCAAGGGGTCGGCCGTTGTGAAGGATCTTACGATTGCCGGCGCCGATCCGGCAGCAATGCAGCGCGTATTGCGGGCGACGGATGCCGAGAAACTCGAGCTGACGGAAAGTGGAGTTAGGGCGGCGTTGCGAAAACAGTTTGCCGCTGCGCCGCTCGCGTTCAAGCAGAAGAAATTTGCAATCACGATTGCGGGCGGAACGGCCCGCCTTGAAACCGCGAAATCCCTGGCGTTGCCCGGCGGAACCGACGGCGAATTATCCGCGACATTCGATCTGCGTGCGATGAAGGGACAGGCCAGGCTCGACCTGATCGCGCGCAAGCGGCCCAAGGACTGGAACGGGGCCCTGCCTTCGGTTTCGCTGGAACGCGTGTTGCAGCCAAAGACTTCCAAGCCGGCCAACACGGGAACACGGATCGTGGCAGCCTCTTTCGTCAATGGTGTGTCGGCGCGTGCGATCGTGCGGGAAGTTGCGCGCATGGAAGCGTTGGAGTTCGATATCCGCGAACGGGCCTATTTCAACCGCAGGGTAAAGTCAGCCGAATTCCTCGCCCGGCGCCGGGATGAGCTTGCGGCGTATCGGATCGAACAGGCGCGGCTGGCAGAGGAAGCGCGGAAGAAAGCCGAGGAGGAGGCCCGCAAGCGGGCTGCCGACGAAGCGAAACGCAAGGCGGAGGAAGAAAAAGCCCGTCTTGAAGCCGAACGCAAACGCAAGGCCGAGGAGGCGCGGCGCAGGGAGGCGCAAGAGCGCAAGGCGAGGCAAGATGCCAAGGCTGCTGCGGCCGGGAAGGCGAAGGTGGAGCGCAAAGCGAAAAACCAGGCTGCGGAGCGCGCCCGGCGGGCGTTGCGGGATGCGGCCCGGGCTGGAGGTGGCAACTTGCCGGCGCGCCCGATTATATCGCAACCACCGTCCGGCGGGCTATAGACCCGTGCTGCAACTGGCCCGGCGAACCGGCGGCCTTCTCACCAGGAGCCGGTTAGACGAGGTTTGCAGGTGCGGCGAGCGCTTGCTTCAAGACAAAAACACGAATTGCCGATGACAAATTGGCATCTCCCCGGCCGGCATCAATTTCCGCGACAAGACTGGCGAGCGATTGCCTGCGGTCGGTGGATACAGCTTTCAATCGCTGCCAGAAGACGTCTTCCAGGGAAATGGATGTGCGGTGTCCGGCGATCGAAATGGATCGTTTCAGGACCCTTGTTTCGCCTGGGGAAGGCATGGACGCCGATGGCCCGGAGTTCAACGGTCCAGCGCCAGGCGGATGCTTCCGGCTATCCGTCACTGCCGGAATCTTTCGGCCCGCGCCCGCCACCAAGACGCCGGCCGTCCAGGAAACGGGACGCAGCAAGCCGTTCCTGTTCCATCCTGTTTTGTTCGGACCTGGATGTACCATAGGCGGCGCGATTTTGTTCGGCCTGTTTTTGCGCCTGCTGGCGGGCTTTTGCCTTGCGCACGCGGCGGAGATTGACGATCTCGCTCATGTTTTCTTGCGGAATGCGTCAATGGACACAACATTTGTGTCACCTTCGCCGCTATCGTCTGCCGGCTCGTTTTCACCCTCCGCCACCGCGGCGGAATGTTCCCGTTTTGAACGGTTTGCATTCCGGTTGCCACGAGCTTCGCCCTGGTCTTTGTGATCGCGTTGTGCCGCCAGGAACGCCGGATCAGAGGTTTCCGCAGGATCTGTGTGCAAAGCAAGCGTGCCGGGTTTGCTAGTGCCGGAAGTATCGTTTCCGGGCTCTGCCGGTTCAGCCGGTTCGGCGCCGGCGTCGGTCTCAAACCGAAGTGCGAATTGTACTGATGGATCGGCGAAACCGATCATCGCCGCGAACGGGATGGACAGTTTTTCGGGAATGTTGCGGAATGAAAGTCCGACTTCAAAATGATCGTTGTCAACGCTCATATCCCAGAACTGATGTTGCAACACGATTGTCATTTCATCGGGATATTCCTGACGCATGCGGTCGGACAATTGCACGCCGGGTGCAGATGTCTTGAACGTAATGAAAAAGTGGTGATCGCCGGGCAGTCCGTCGCGTGCGACGCCAGCCATGATCCGCCGCACGGCATCGCGCAGGGCTTCCTGGACGATCAGGTCATATCGAATTGAGTCTTCGGTCATAGGCGGCCAATTCAATCAAACGTGTTTTTGCCGGTACGACCGCTTCCACGGCTATCCGGCGCTGGCGGCAAGCGCCTCCAAAATATCGCCGATTGCGATCGCAGGAAGGGCTGGTTCGCCCGCAAGGGACCGCCAAGAATATTTCCACCAATCGGTGCAAAATTGCAATGGTGTTCCTTTGCTTTGGCGGTGGCAAATTGTGTCACAGGCGCAAGGTTTTGCCTTGGATGCTGATGCCCGGCGGGCGCAGAAAAAGGGAAGATCGCCGCGGTGTGGAGCGACCGCAAGATCCAGCAAGGATTGACCAAGGAGACCCGGAATTGAAGAAGCCCGGAATTGAATATCCCGGAAAGTGGAGGCTTCTGTTGCCAGGCGCCTCCGGGCCCCGCCTGAAGGGGCTAACCCTCAGGACTTAATTTCGGTTACCAGCACAGCTTACGCTGCGACGGCTTCCGGAGCATAGTTGTCGTTTGCAACTACAAGTTTGACCCGATAACGGTGGTATCATGCCGGGCAAAAGAGCAACTTTTACACCCCTGTCGATCCTGTTTCGCCCCCGCCACAACCCGCGCCGGGTGCGCACGGGCTCTGGTGGAGGCGCCGGGTACTGCCCCCGGGTCCAGCTGGCTTATTACGAAGTCCATTTATCGCCATAGTCTGCAAGCAGACATTGCGAATATAACGGTTAATTGCGGAAATAAAAGGGCGCGTCGGCGGCAGGTTCGCGCCGGGGCGAATTCCGGCACCAAGTTTGCAAAATCCATGATTATTGTGGAGGATTTGGCAAGGGAATATCCTGGTGCACCCACCGTCATGCACGATGGCTGCGAGTACCGGAGCGATTGCCCAATTGCATGCCGGGCCGGGAAGATTTGACGCAGAAAAACCGGGTAAGGAGAACAATATGCGGGTATCTTTTGCAGCGCTGATGGCAATCTTGCTCGCCGCCGCGTTGAATTTTTCAACGCCCCGCCCCGCCCAGGCTGCTTGCGTGGTTGACGTAGCCAGCTGGGACGTATTGTGGATTCGCAGCGGCCCAAGCACACGCTATCAGAAGGTCGGCTCGATTCCCTACAACGGTTGCGGCGTGCGCGTTGTGTGGAACGATTGCAGCGGCAATTGGTGCCGGGTTAGCTATCGCGGCGTATGGGGATGGGCGCATACCCGTTATTTGCGCTGATGGTGGATCGAGGGTGTTACCGGCCACTTTTTGAAAAGTGCTGGTAATCCTTCAGCCGGCGCCAGTTGCCACCCCATTTCCATCCGATACGGGAGAACGCTTTGACGACCGGGTCGCCGGATCTGATCATGCCTGTGCGCTTGTGTTTGCGCTCCGCCGCTGTGTCATATGGCGCGCCTTTCGGCGGCAATGTACGAGTCCGGGTGACGTAGGGGTTTTGTACCGGGTTGATGTCAATGGCTTTGCCGTGCGAGTGCTCTGACAAGCGCGTGCCGCCGCTGACAAGGCGGTAATTGAAGGCGCTGGTGTTGTTATCCGCCATGGACCGGTCGTCGTCGCCATCGTATCTGTGGAAGAGACGCATCTTGGAAATGCGGAAACCGGCGCGGTAAATCTCAGCGAATGCGTTCAGCAATTTGCCGGCCTCGCTTCGGGCGGCGATCAGTTCTCCGGTTTGCGGCGCGCCTGAAAAATCCCGGTAGGGAACCGACAGCAGCGCCAGGGATTTGCGCGAAGGGCATCCCTTGTTCGCGTGCCAGGATTTGCCTCGCATGGCTTCCCAGACATGGGCGGGAACCGGCTTCCAGGAGCCGCGCTGCGCGATGGCGAGCGATGTGCTCAAGATGAACGCAACCACAGCGATCATCGGTGTACCGAGAGCTGGATGCCAACTGACTCTGGTGCGCATCCGTTTGTTCCCTTGATCTGGCGCGGGCGCTTTCCGGGCGGCGGCAAGTGTTCTCAATCTGCGTGCTTTTTTTCACTTTGGCCGCCGGCCGCCAGCGGTTCACTTTGAGGCGTTTCAATACGCAGACAGTCGCGCTGCCCGGTAGCCAGGCAGCGTTCCAGTTTTTGCTGCTCGACAATCAACCTGGCCACCCAGATCATGCCCGTCAACAGCAGGGCAATTGTGACGATGGCAATCAGCATGACCCGCCTGTGATGCGTACGTTCGTTGCCGGTTGCGGGCTCCTGATTGTCAGCCATTGGCCGGAGGGTCCTCGCCAGCAGATCGTACCCGCCGCTTGCGTCGCCATCGCAATACGACGACAGACAGTATTGCCAGCCCCGTCGCGAGCAGAATCCCAAGGCCAATGGCGACGTGAATGCTGCCTGTCAGGGAGACGATGGCGTCACGTCCGCCTGCTGTATAGGGCTCCATTTGCCGCCAGCCGCGGACAATCATGTCGTATGCCACGTATAATATGCTGAACAGGCCGACATAGGCGATCCAGCGATAGGTTTGCAGCAATTTGGCGATCAGCGAAGCAGCCAGGCCCATGAGCGCGATCGACAAGGCAAGGCCGAATATCAGCACATTGGGGTGGTCGCGTGCGGCGCCGCCAACTGCAAGCACATTATCCAGCGACATCGACAGGTCGGCGACGATGATTTGCCAGACAGCCTGTTTGAAACTTTTTTGCGGTTGTGCGGGCCCGCCATCACCTTCGAGCGCCGCTGTCGCATCACCTTCTTCGGCAGCGCTTTCGCGCAATTCGCGCCAGAGCTTCCAGCACACCCAGAGCAGCAACACGCCGCCGGCAAACAGCAAGCCGATGACCTGTAACAATTGCACCGTCACGAGCGCCAGGGCGATGCGCATGATTGTGGCTGCCGCAATCCCGATTGCTATGACCTTGTTGCGTTGTTCTTTCGGCAGGCCGGCCGCGGCCATGCCGATGACAATGGCGTTGTCGCCGGCCAGCACTAGGTCAATCATCACGACTTGCAGGAATGCGGTAAACGCGCCGGAGCTAATTATGTCAGACCACATGATCATACCAATTGACGTACGGGGATCGTTTGATTTTGCCCGGCCGCGCGCCTATTCGAACATTTCCTCGGCATTGTCGAGAACATAGTCGGCAATTTCACGGCGTGTCGCGATCCATACATCGCCGGCTTCCCGGGCGATGCCCATCATCTCATGGAAGGCTGCAGCGCCGCCGGAACGTCCAAATACATGGGTGTGAGCGGTTACATCGAGTATGAACGGTGTATCCGGATCGGCCTCGGCCGAGCCTTCGAGAATGTCTTCGAAATGAACCGCAAGGTCTGCCGGAGCATTGCCGTAGCGGATCGAATGCGGCAGGTCGTTGACTTCCATCGTCAGCGGAATTTGCACAATCGAACGCACGCCGCCGTTTGCATCGGGATATTCGGCAATTGCCGGGAGATCGTCGTCGTTACAGTCGCCGTGCCAGATGTAACCCGCTTCGGCCAGGAGCGCGGGCGTGATCAGGCTGCCGGTGGCGCGCGGACTGATCCAGCCAACCGGGCGTTCGCCCATGACCTCTGTCATGATCGTGGTGTTGCGTTCGAGATTGGCGCGCTCCCCGGCTTCATCCAGATATACCGGGAGTATGTCCATGCCCCAGGAATGGGCGTAAACATCGTGGCCTTCGTCGGTCAGCTCGCGAACCGTTTCCGGTGCGCGTTCGGCAACCACCCCATTGACCATGATCGACGTGCGAACGTCGTTGTTCTTGGCGACGCGCGCGAGCCGGTGGATGCCCTTGTTTATGCCAAAGCTGGCCCAGGAATGCGCGTTGGTATCGAAATAGCCGGGTTTCAAGACGTTGCCCATGGGCCCGATCGGTGGAGCGACGCCATCCGACCAGGCCTCGAATGCGATGTTGAAAATAATCGCGACCCTCTTGCCGCCGGGCCAGCGAAAATTCTCGCCCGGACGCAATATGCGTGTTGGCCTGGCGAATTCAGGAATGGAATCGGCGGTCATCGGAGCCTCTGGTCTGCGCTACCGGGATGGGCGAGTGACCACAAAAGCATCAAATCGTGAAGGAGCGATGATCTGACGACTGTTTTGCGGCCCGGCTTTGCCGGTCCTGAACGATATTTGCGATGGCTTGTAGCAGGTCTGCAGGGACAAGCAAAACGAAGCAGCACGGGCTTGGGCGTCAGTTGCGGCCGCTTCCGTCCGGGCTGTTCACGACGCAGTCTGCCGGAAAATACCGGCTATGGCATTGGTGCAGCGTTATCGGCAATCGTGACGCGCTTCATCAACCGGCGCTCGGAAGCGCTGAAATCCGTGCGGGCGTGATTTACGCAGCGGTTGTCCCAAACGAGAATATCGCCCGGACGCCAGACATGACGATAAATGTATTTGTCCTGTTCCAGGTGGTTGCACAGCTCGGTGATGAGCGCCCGGCTTTCTTCCTCCGGCAATTCATTGATCCGGTCGGTCATCAACCGGCATACAGCCAGAGCCTTTCGACCCGTTTCCGGAATGCGGCGGACAAGGGGATGGCTGTGTTGCGGACGGTCTTCGTCGGTCTTGTCCGCGCCCTTCGTTGCGCCATATTGAAACGAGTGGCGGGCGGTCAGGCCATGCAAGCGCTGCTTCAATTCGTGCGGCAAATCCTCATAGGCCTGAACTGCATCGGCGAAACACGTATCGCCGCCGCTGGATGGAACCTCAATCGCGTGCAGCGCGGCGCCGCGGCAGGGCTGCGGCGTATATATCTGGTCGATGTGGAACCACATCTCTCCATCGGGCAATTGTCCAAGCGTTTCGCCGTTCTCGCGGATGTTGGAGATCACCATGATCTGGTCGTGACCTGAAAGAGGCGAGATGAACCGTGATTTCTTGATAGCGCCAAAGCTCTGCCCAAATTCGACCAATTGCTGGTCGCTTGGTTCCTGGTCGCGCAAGACGATGACATGATGTTCGAGCAATGCGTCGTTCAATGCCTTTGCATGGTCCACAGGAACCAAGCGCGCATCCACGCCCGACACTTCCACGCCCAAAGGTGCGTTAAACGGCGTGATCGTGATTGTTTGGGTGTTCATTTGACTTCTTTTCCGGAACCTCGGGCACAGTTTTGACTGCTTTATGGCGATTCAATACCGTTTTGATCCGTTTTTGCAAGCATCCGCGTGCCCGGCAAGCGGTTCCGGTTTTTGATCCAGGGCAATGCAAAGGCCCCGAACGCGGCTAACCTGAGCTGTTAAGCGAATGGAAAACCCGGTGCGGGGAGGGGCATCATGAGTGAAACCGGCACTGTACCTGCGCACCAGCGGGCGCCGCTGAAAATAGAAACGTTGCGGGCAGGTGTCATCGCCGAGGTGTTGAAAGCGGGCGTCAAGGATTTCTGTACTGCGCCGTGGTTCGGCCTGTTTTTCGGTCTTCTTTATGCTGGCGCGGGTTGGGCGGTCGTTCTGCTGGCCAGCGTCAGCGGTTATTATTATCTGGCCTATCCGCTGGCGGCCGGGTTTGCATTGATCGCTCCGTTTATCGCAGCCGGTCTCTATGAAGTCAGCCGCTGTCTGGAGAAAGGCACTGCGCCGGGATGGCGGCAGGTGCTTTCCGTGGTGTCCGGCGCCGGTTCGCGCGATCTCGGCTGGATGGCGTTGATCACGGGGTTTATTTTCTTTATCTGGATGGATATCGCGTTTTTCGTTTATGCGATCTTCTTCGGTTTTCGCGCCGTCGGCATATCCGATTTGATGCATGAAATCCTCACCACGTGGCACGGCATGGCATTCTTGTTTGCGGGCAATCTTATTGGCGCCGTGATTGCTGCATTCGTGTTTTCCATTACCGTGGTGTCATTCCCGCTCCTGCTCGATCGCGATCTGGATTTTGTCACGGCCATGACAACGAGCCTGCGCGCAGTGCGCGACAATCCACGGACCATGGCGCTTTGGGCCATTTGCATAGGCCTGCTGCTGTTGATTTCGCTGCTGACCCTGCTTGCGGGCCTGGTCATCATTTTGCCGATTCTCGGTCACGCGAGCTGGCACATGTATCGCCGGGCAATTGCGAGTTAAATACGACTTACGCCAACAGGTCGTGTTGCACGTGTTTTTCAACTCCAAAAACGGCGGCGGCTCATGAATTTCTCCCAGGCCAGTTCCAGGCCCGTGTCGGCATCGGCGCTGCCGCGGGCGCACCAGCCAGCGACAGTACCGGTGGCGCGGGCAAGGCTGGCTTTGCCGGAAGTTGCAGCGGCGTCAGCCTCCAGCGTGTTGATCAGCTCCATCGCTACGGCTTGATCGTTATATGCTCCCAAAACGTCCTGCAGCTCGCCTGCCGCCTTGCTGTAGCGCTTCAGCGTCCGGGAGCCGCCGAAAAACGGAGCGCAGAATTCGGCCGCATAGGGGAGCCGCTTCAGATCCTTGCGCAGATCATGGCGCTGTTCGATCTCCAATCCGGCCAATTGCTTGCCCTGACGCACAGCCTTTTTGTGCAACCGGTTCATCGTGCGGATGCAAAAGGAGCGGGCGTTTTCGCCTAGCACCGGCAGTTCGGCGCCTGTCAGCACGTAGCGCCATCCGCGCCTGGCCGCGAAGCTGCGTAACTCGAGTACGAAACATGTGGTGGCAGTGTCCGTAACGAGTTTTCGGGCCTGCTGGTAAGCCGCGTCGCGGCGTTTCTTTGCCGCCGCCAGCAAGGCCGGGAAGCTTGGGTCGGAGGGGCTGACCTGAAGCGGTCCGTTGTTCACCATGTCGATGAAAACGTCCCAATCGCGCGCAGGTCCGAGAGCTGCCGCGATCTGTTTGGCCTCCGCCATGAAAACCCGGAACTCCGGCGCAGGGACAGCTCTGGTGAACAGGCCGAGCATGGCGCGCAGGCGGCGCAAGGAAACCCGCGCCTGGTGAACGCCTTCTGGCCGGACACCGGCGGTGACTGCGGGCCAGTTGGCGACGAATTGTCCAATACAGAGGTTGATGACAGCCGCGATATAGTCGTCGAACACCATCGTCGATGGCATGGGCGGCACGCTCGCCTTGCAGGCGTCAGGCGATGCGCCGCTGGCAAGCAGGGAACCGCGCTCGGCCTTGGTCACAGGATTCAGTTTGAGGCCGCCTTCGCGCGCCAGGTTTGTCGCGATCTCATATAAAACGGTCTCGTTGCCCTCTTTCAGTTCGAGTTCGATTTCTTCGAGCGGCAGGCTGTTCCCGCCAGCTTCAACGGTTCCCGAATCCACCGAAAGCACAATCTTTACGCCGGCGGATTCCAGCAAGCCGGCACGGCGCTTGAAAGTTGTTGCGAAGGCCGGGACGACATTGCCGCTCACGATGATTTGCCTGATCCGGGCGGCGATATCGGCGCCGAATTTCTCTATGTCCGGTTCAGCACTGGCAATACGGACTTCGATTTCGTCCCGGCCAAACATGCCGGCGGACAGGTTCGGAGGAAATTTGACCGTCATGATGTAGCGGCCCCAGGCGCGGCGCACCCGCAGCGCAACCCCGGCCTTCTGCAAGGCTCCGTCCGGCGTGTCATAGTAAATGGTTTCCAGACTGCGCGAACGCGGTTGCAGCGTCAGGCCGCTCAGGGCTGGCAGTTTCAGCGCCGACTGCAGCTTGCCGCGTTCGGCTTCGAGCTTGATTTCAATCTCGCGGTTGAAAACGACCGGATCCGGTTGTGGTTCCGGTTGAAGACTTTGTGCTACCTGATCCAATTTTCCCTCCGGTGAAGGCGGGGGAAGCAGGACAGAAAATCATGTCACAATCAACTGCGCCGGAATGCCGCTACAAATCAAAATGTTATGTCACTTCTGGCAGAGCAGGCCGAATGCTTGCAAGCTAATCGTCGTTCGAAACGGACAGGAAGCGGGGTTTTTCGCCTTCCGTTATGGCCACGGCCGTGAGCACGCCGGTAATGCACGCGCCGGTGTCGATACAGATCCGGTTGCCGCCGACAAAGGGCCGCCCGCTGGTCGGCGTGTGACCGTGAACCACGGTCCAGGGTAGGCCCGTAGCGCCTTCAAAAAACGGATCGCGGATTGTCGTCAGATCGGCGACCTTCTGTCGCTTCAGCGGCCTGCCTGGCCGGACCCCGGCATGAACGAAAAGATGGCTCCTGGTTCTGCAGGTAAGGGGCAGGGCCTCGAGAAAATGCCGGTGCGCCGACGGCAGGGCAGCTTTCAGGGCCTTGCGATTGATACTGTCTCGCCCTAGCCCGTAGGAGCGCAGAGTGTTGAGGCCCTTGGGCACGAAGCGATCGAACGCGTCGTCGCTGGAGAGTGCTTCCAGGAGCGATATTTCGTGATTTCCGCACAATACCAGCCATTCGTCGCCGACATGCCTGGGGCCGTCTATAAAAATATCCAGGACCCGGCGTGTGTCCGGGCCGCGGTTGACCACATCGCCAAGAAATACAATGCGGGCCGGGCTGCCGAGCTTCTTCGCATCGCGGCCGATTTTGTCCAGAAGGCGTTCAAGCAATTCGGCCATGCCGTGTACATCGCCGATTGCGTAGACCGGAAATCGATCGTCTTTTTGACGCCAATCGACGTGGCGCGCGCGCGATGCGAGACGCGCGAGCTTTCCAATCGCGCGCCGCGAGCGGTCGATAAACTTTCCGTTCGTTGCTGCGCCGCCGGCGTTCACGGCGCGTCTGACCTTGATCCTGGTTGCCTTGCGGCCCATCCGCGCCCTCGAATCACTTGGATTCAGACCACTATAGCCGGATTTTGAAAGCTGAAAGGCAAACATGTGACGACACCAAAGGTCGTTGGGCACGCGTGGAGGCCCACAATGCCGTTCGCGGGTCGGGGCTTTCCGCTGGCTGTGGTGGAGATATTCCGATCCGCTCATTGACCCAGGGCAAAGAATTGCGCTGTTTTATCCTTATGTTTTTATATGCAGAACGATGTTCTTTTATACGGAACAAAATTGTTCACCCTGTCATTGAGCGATGTGGAGGATTGGCGATGCTTCCGAAGGACAAGAATGATTTGCTGACGCAAACCGGGCCGGGCACCCAGATGGGGGACTTGTTCCGCTGCTACTGGATTCCGGCTCTGCTTGCCGAGGAATTGCCGGAACCGGATTGCCCGCCGGTGCGGGTCGAAATCCTGTCGGAAAGGCTGATCGCCTTCCGTGACACCGAGGGAAAGCTTGGTCTGATTGATGAATTCTGCCCGCACCGGGGCCCGTCATTGTGGTTCGCGCGCAACGAGGAATGCGGATTGCGCTGCCCATATCATGGCTGGAAATTCGACGTCACGGGGCAATGCGTGGACGTGCCGTCGGAACCGCTTGAGTCCGGATATGCCAAGAAGATCAAGTTGACCTCCTATCCGCTGGTCGAACGCGGCGGCGTGCTTTGGACCTATATGGGACCGCCGGAGCGCCAGCCCGATCTACCGGAATATGAATTCGC
The DNA here is from genome assembly GCA_964615275.1 of uncultured Beijerinckia sp. GTDB lineage: Bacteria > Pseudomonadota > Alphaproteobacteria > Rhizobiales > Beijerinckiaceae > Terripilifer. Next base: position 81,658 of record CAZTMN010000003.1, read on the forward strand.
CATCGTGCCCGACGACCAGCGTTTCATCTCCAAGCGCTTTCAGGACTGCAACTGGTTGCAGGCGATGGAAGGCGGCATCGATTCCTCCCATGTTACCTGGTTGCACCGGGGCGATGTGAAGAACGATCCGTTGTTCAAGGGCGCCAAGGGCAACCAGTACAACATGAACGACCTGGCGCCTGTGTTCGAAGTGGTCGAGAACGAAGGCGGGCTCCTGATTGGCGCCAGGCGCAATGCCGAAGACGATAAATATTACTGGCGCATCACGCCGTGGGTGCTGCCCAGTTACACGGGTGTTCCACCGCGCGCCGACTATCCCATTCACGGGCATTTCTGGATTCCGATCAACGACGAGAAATGCTGGGCATGGAGCTATGACTACCACCCGGTACGTGCGCTGACGGGGGGTGAGATTGCCGCCATGGAAGACGGCAAAGGCGTCCATTGCAAATATGTGCCGGGAACCTACATCCCGCTCGCAAACAAATCGAATGATTATCTGATGGATCGTGAAGCACAGCGGACCGGGGCGACCTATTCCGGGGTCGAGGGAATTGCCATTCAGGATGGTTCCCTATAGGAAAGCATGGGCCCGATTGTCGATCGCACCAAGGAAAACCTCGTTGGCTGCGACAACGGCAACATCATGGCGCGGGTGAAGCTCATGAAAGCCGCCCAGGAATTGCGCGACAAGGGTACGATCCCGCCCGGCGTCAATACCGAACATCACAAGGTGCGGCAGGCTGCGCTGCTGTTGAAACGTGACGTTCCCTACAAGGAAGGCGCCAGGGAAGCCTTGAAGGCCCGAAAGGGCGTTCCCCAGGCGTCCGTCTGAACCGCCAGGTCATCGACAAACCAGAAGACCGCCGCCGCGCGCCCTGTGCACGGCGGCAATTCTTTGCCGTGCACGGACAGGCCTGGCGGCTTGCACGTCCCGTTCGCTTGCTGCACCATCCCCCGCTTCAGGGAGGAATGACATGGAAAGCACCACGGGTGTGGCAGGACAAACCGGGCAGGCGCGGCAGGGCGATAATCAAAAGGGCCCGCGCGATCTGCGCGAATGGCTTGATCTGGTCGAGGCCGATGGCGGTCTCAAGCGGATCGGTGCGCCGGTTTCGATGCGGGAGGAAATGTCGGCCCTGACCTACATGGTTGCACAGGATGAAAATTCGCCGGCGCTGTTGTTCGAGACCATTGCTGAAAGCGACGGTGAAAAGGTCGAAGGTGCGCAAGTGCTCTCGAACATGCTGGGGGCGAGCCAGCGGCGTTTCGCGCTGGCGGTTGGCATCGATCCCGACCTTTCCACGCGCGACATGATCCTGACCATGCGTGAGCGCGGTGCACGGCGCATCGGCCCGGTTGAGGTCGCGCCAGAAACCGCGCCGGTCAACGAGATTGTCCTGACTGGCGATGACATAGATTTGACCAAGCTGCCGGCGCCGAAGTTCTGGCCGCGCGATGGCGGCGATTATATCGGCACGGGCGATATCACCTTCACGCGCGATCCGGTCAGCGGGCGCATGAATGTCGGATGTTACCGGCAAATGGTGCAGGGCCCGAGGCAGGTCGGTATGTATTGCTCGCCGGGCAAGCATGGGTTGCAGGACCGAGAAGCCTGGTGGGCGCGCGGCGAGCCCTGCGAGGTGGTCGCGGCCTATGGAATCGATCCCGTGCCGTTCATGGTGGCGGCCCAGTCCTATGGCGCCGACACCGAGGAACTGGACATCATTGGCGGCCTGACCGGCACGGCGTTTGAATTGACGAAGGGCGTTGCCGGTTCATTGCCGATCCCGGCGCGGGCCGAGATTGTCATCGAGGGGACGGTAACTGAAGGCGATGTGGCGATGGAAGGCCCGCTCGGAGAATTTACCGGGTATTACGGCCGTCCGGAATCGCCGCAACCGGTCATACAGGTCAAGGCGCTGCACATGCGGCGCAAACCGATCATGACCGCGGCACTCATGGCCAATTATCCGGCCTGTGAAATCGGCGCTTATTACGCCATCATGCGGTCGGCCGCGATCTGGGACGACCTGGAACGCTTCGGGATTCCCGGCATCAAGGGCGTCTACTCTCATCCGGCCGCCGCATCGGGCTGGGGCATGGTGGTGGTGTCGATAGAGCAAAAATATGCCGGGCACACGGCGCAGGTGCTTGCATCGGCCGCGCAATGTCCTGCGGCAGCCTATTATACAAAATGGATCGTTGCCGTGGACGACGATGTTGATCCGGCGGACATGAACCAGGTCGTCTGGGCGATGTCGACGCGGTGCAACCCGGTCGAAGATATCGACTTCCAGCGCAAGACCTGGTCCACCGGGCTGGATCCCTCGCAAGTCGTGCCGGAATTGCGCTCCTACGGGTCGAAGGCGTTGATCGATGCGTGCAAACCGCACCGTTTCATCAAGGAGTTTCCGGTTCGCACCATGATCCGGGAGAGCGTCTACAAGGCCGCCGCGGCACGCTGGGATGAATTGGGGCTTGATGGCGCTGCGCCCGCCATCGAGGCGTTCGACAATGACTAGCGGATCATCGGGCTTATTGCCGGATACATTAACGCGCCCAGCCGGTTCAAATTTTTTCAGGGGATGCAGTGCTATGGGTACAGGCAGGATCGAGACTTTGGCTGCAGGTGTTGGCGCCATTTTGCTGTCGCTAGGACTGTTTGCTGGCGCGCCGGGCGCGGCAATGGCCGACGATCATGGCAAGCCGATAGGTGATGGGGTGAATAAGCTGCCGCTGTTTGATGCGCATGTTCATTACAACGGCCGGCGTGGGACAAGTACCCGGTCAAGAGCATCATCGAATTGATGGACAGGAACGGCGTGGCGATGGGCCTGGTTTCATCGACACCGGATGATGGAACGATCATGTTGTGGAAATATGCGCCAAACAGGATCGTGCCGGAGTTGCGCCCCTATCACGGCAAGGCCGGTTCATCCAACTGGACGAAAGCGCCCGGGATGGCGGAATATCTCGCCGGCCGCCTCAAGAAATTTCCGCACAAGGGCATCGGTGAATTCCACATCCACAGGCTGGATACATCCGATGAACCGCTGTTTCGCAAGGTGATCGCAATGGCGAAGGCCAGGGACATATTCCTGCACATGCATTCGGGTCCCGAACCGATCCGCTGGCTGTACGGCCTCGACCGGAAGGTGAAAATCATCTGGGCTCACGCGGGTCTTGGGGAGCCTGCCAGCGTTGTCTACAAGCTGATGGCGGAGTTTCCGGAATTGTACGCCGATACGTCCTTGCGCGAACACGCAATTTTGGGATCGGGCAATACGCTGGATCCGGAATGGCGGAAAATTATCATGCGGTTTCAGGACCGGCTGATGATTGGTAGCGATACCTGGGTAAATTCCCAATGGGACGACTATTCCGGCATCATCAAGTCCAACCGTTTGTGGTTATCAAAACTGCCGCGCCCGGTTGCGGAGAAGATCGCTTACAAGAATGCGGCCCGGATATTCGGGCGCAAGATCTCCATGAAGCAGATCGGCACCCGGTGACGGGAACAGCGCTGTTGTTGCCAATGTTTTGCTGGCCGGTTTAAGCTGCCGGGACGCGGTGCGGACGGGTGCGAAACGTTTCCAGCCGCAGCAACAACAGGGCACGCAGCTGCGGGTATTATCCATGTCATCACAGACCCAGTCGGGCTATGGACGCAATGCGATAGTGCCGGCGGAAGATGCGGCGTTAACGCGGGTCGGTTTCGGCACGCCCATGGGTGAATTGCTGCGCCGCTATTGGCACCCTGTCTGCCTGTCCGCCGAGCTGGGCGAACTACCGAAGTTTCTCAGGATCCTCGGAGAGGAACTGGTCGCCTATCGCGACAGATCGGGGCGTGTCGGCGTGCTTGGCGCCCATTGCTGCCACCGTGGCACGTCGCTGGAGTACGGCCGGATCGAAGAGAATGGCCTGCGGTGTTGCTATCATGGCTGGCTGTTCAACGCGGAGGGCCGTTGCCTGGAGCAGCCCGGTGAACCGCCCGACAGCACGTACAATGAGAGGGTCAGTCAGCCCTGGTATCCTGCCGAAGAATATCATGGCCTGGTGTTCGTCTACATGGGGCCGCTGGAGCGGAAGCCTTTGCTGCCGCACTACGATACGCTGGAGCAGGAAAGCGCAGGTCATGTAGCCTACCGGAATCACAGCCGCGGCGATGTTGTCCGCTGCAATTGGCTGCAACTCCAGGAAAACGCGATCGATCCGATACACACCTTTGCCCTGCATGGATACAATCCCGGCGTGTTCGGCTTTACCGACATATATTCGATCCTGCCGGAAATCGACTATGCCAGGCACGAATACAGTATTACCTACGAACGCGACGCGAGATTGCCCGGCGATCGCAATTTCCTCCGGGTGGTCGAGGCGCTCGTTCCCAACGTGCGATCAATCCCGCCGCCCGTTGTCGAGGGCAAGGACCCCGAGAAGGAAACCGAGCGGGCGCGCATGATCGGATGGTGGGTGCCGGTGGATGATGAAAACACAGTAGGTTTTCACATCGAAGCGGTCAGTCCGGATCGCCCCATGTTT